>WAMZ01000083.1 GCA_015522055.1 Candidatus Geothermarchaeota archaeon | reverse complement strand
ATTATATAGAGATAGGGTCTATGATATGGTATATATCTACCTACCGGGCCTCCACTGTCCTGGAGGCCTATTCAAAATAATCCTCTTCCTATAATTAATCCTATTCCTCTTCCTCGGATTAGTCGGAGGCTTCGGACTAGGGTCTATCTTAGGCGTCAAAGACCTAACCTTCCCAGCCTTAGTCAGGCTACCATGTGTACCCATACATACCACCTCTATATACAAAATCAGCAGTAAACTATTTTAATATTAAAATCCTATATAAGCCTTTATCCCATACCAGTAATCCCAATAGATTAATAGTTATTATATAATTTCTATAGCTAGCGGTATAGATTATTTATATTCCAGTTTATTATTTTTGTGTAAAGAGTTGTGTATATTTTACCTTACCATCTCGGCTGGGCTGGAGCTGTGAAATATAATGGTGGCAATAAAGAGGATAAATTTTAGGCTGTTGAAGAGCTTCAGTAGCCTGATGATGCAGCAGATAACAACATATATAGTTACTATCGTGACCTTTGGAGTTATATCAAGGCTCCTAAGCCCAACCGAGATGGGTGTATATGGACTACTAGTATCTACAGTATATCTAGTTGGCCTATCTAGTAACTTCGGGATGAAGAAGGTCGCCATAAGACTGATAGCTGGTAGGATGGCGTCGAAGGAGTCTGGGAAAGCTGCCGGTGTATACTGGAAGACGATCTTGCTATCGACCCCCTCAACCATATTATTATCTCTAGGGAGCGCATATCTATACGACAGACTAGGCATATTTGGTGAGGTGGGGGCCACAAACGGATTCCTACTATTCACCATACTCCTAATACTATTCTCACTTAGGAATACAGTATCATCGGGATTGGAGGCCCTACACCTATTCCACTATGAAACCCTATACTACAGCGTAGGATATACATTATACCGTATACTCATGATATACTTCCTACTTATAGGCCGTGGAGTCGAAGGCATATTAATTGCATGGATAATAGGGGAGGCCGTGACAACAGGCTATACCCTAAGGAAGGTGGTAAGCCATCTACCTCCAAGACTCGATGGAGACGACAGCATAGGAATAATTAAACGTGCATCCCCACTATTCATAACCGACATCATACTCTCAGCCGCAGAATACGGCGACAGGATAGCCTCGACAGTCCTAGGCCTAGATATAGTCGCGTTCTTCTACATAGCATCGGTAGGAGTAATGTTCCTAACAAGCATATACCAGGCAATCCAATCCAGCATACTACCCCATCTATCGGAGGAATTCCATGTAAATGGATTCTCATCAATAGGCGATAGCCTAATGGATATAAGCAGATACGTATTCATATTTATATCCCCAATATTCCTCCTAGCAGCCGCCCTAGCCGAGCCATTCATAGTGCTTCTGGCGGGACCCCAATATATAGCGGCTGCACCCATATTCCAAATAATGTGTATAGGCCTATGGCTAGGGCCACTAAACCCAATACTCCAAAGTACATTCATCGCAGTAGACAAGAATAATGAGCTAATGGCAACCATACTCGTGGCAACAATACTAGATATACTAATCATGATACTACTATATCCAAAGATCGGATACCTATCAACCGGTTTAGGAAGGGCATTCCTAGTAGTATCAACCAACCTCATCCTATTGACTATCGGGATAAAGATGTTAAAGATAAAGATAGACTACATAGCCTACGTAAAGTCGGCCGTCTCAGGAGTCATAAGCGCCCTAACGGGCCTGGCACTATGGACATATATACATAGGATAGACCTACTCCCAGTATATATAATAACCCCAGCCATAGTATACCTATTGTTAATAAGGCTCCTGCGATTCATAACACCCGAGGAAGTGGCGTCACTATACCTATCACTACCGAGACACCCATATATAACAAAAGTAATCAAAGCAGTCTGTATCTTAACAGGGATAGATATGGACACTGTAGAGGAGATAGTTTTGAAACACCACTCCTAACATAATATATTTTATCTATATGGATATGCGAATTAATATTATGAGACCAGGTGGATATAGATGCAGGTACTACTTACACCAGCCGGGCTAATCCTAAAAAACGGGTTGGAAAAGTTTATAAAATTCGGGGAGACACCCGATGAGATGGCGGGTAAACTCCTAGAGATACATAGGGGAACCTACAGACTCCCCAATGAAATCCTTGAGATACTTGGGGATAAGCGTATCGAGACAACATCACCCCAACTTAGAGAAATAATTAGGAGAGCTACCGGCAGAACAGATATCAAGCTAATTAAGGAGACTGAAGACCCGACACCAATCCTAGCCCAACACCTCGGGTTGAAGACAACACAGATATATAATCTGCTGAAGGAGGTTATGACCAGATTCACTGAGATGAAGCTGAGGGAGGAGCTGGCCAACAAAGACCTCCTCGTCATACAGGCCATAAATGCATACGATGAATACACTGAGATGATAAACATTATCTATGAGAGGCTTAGAGAGTGGTATGGAATATACTTCCCAGAACTATCCAAGATAGTGCGGAAGATCGAGAGCTACGCCCATTTAATAGCCACCCTCGGGAGGAGGGATAGATTCACTGAGAGAGAATTATCAAAATATGGATACTCAAAGGATAGGATAAGGGAAATAGTTGATGCAGCTAGAAGAAGTAGTGGAGCGGAGTTGACACCGAGGGAGCTCGAGGTAATTATGGAACAGGCAGAGACGCTGAAAACCTTAATTAGGCAGAGAGAGGAGATCGAGGAACACATATCGGAACTCGTCACCGAGATAGCGCCGAATACTACGGCCCTAATTGGGCCTAAATTAACGGCGAGGCTAATAGCGAAGGCCGGGGGCCTAAGGAAACTAGCCATGTTCCCAGCAAGCACCATCCAGCTACTGGGAGCGGAGAAAGCATTATTCCTAGCCCTTAGAAAGGGTGGTAAACCACCGAAGCACGGCATAATATTCCAGCATCCATATATAAATCAGTCTCCTAGGAGTGTGAGAGGAAAGATAGCTAGGCTCCTTGCAGGGAAGATAGCCATAGCAATCAGGACAGACGTATTCGGCGGCGAATATATAGGGGATAAATTAGCCGAAGAGGTTAAGGCGAAGGTGGAGGAGATTAGGAAGAGGGCGCCAAAGAAGAAAATTAAAAAGAAGAGGGTGAAGAAAAGATGGAGGTCGAGAAGCTAAAGATAAGAAATACATACATAGTATCGATTGAGGGGAAGAGATACCTAGCTACCAAGAATTTGACACCAGGAATAACATACTATAAAGAGAGGCTCTTCAAGACCGAGTATGGAGAACTTAGAGAATGGATACCATATAAAAGTAAGCTATCGGCCGCATACCTCAAAAATATGGATATATCAATACTGAATAAGGCTAACAGGATTCTATACCTAGGGATGTCCACCGGCACCACCGTGAGCCACGTCTCGGACATACTAGCCGACGAAGGGGTAATCTTCGGGGTCGAGGTCGCCCCGAGAGTGATGCTTGAATATATAAATAGAGTCGCGAAATTCAGGGATAACATTATACCAATATTCTATGATGCAAGGAAGCCGGAGGAATATCTATATATAGTCAATGGAAAAGTAGATATGGTATACTGTGACGTAGCCCAGCCAGACCAGACGGAGATAGCGATGGCTAACTCGAAGCTATATCTAAAAAAAGGTGGTGAACTCTTCCTCGCTATAAAGGCGAGGAGCATCGATGCATCCAGGGATCCAGCCGAAATTTATAGGGATGAAGTGAAGAAGCTGGAGAAGAATGGATTTAAGGTCCTCGAGACGGTGGACCTAGAACCTTATGAAAAGGACCATGCGATGGTCAGGGCTAGGCTCATAAGATATTAGCTTTCCAAAGCCGCTAAATAGGGTATATCCTTAACCCTAATCACCTGTACATACTTGCGCTCTAGCCTATTAGGGGCGAGATCCACACCTATATCCCTCAGATCCTCACCCAAATATATATAGGGCCCACTATATCCACCCCCAGGAACATAGAAAAACATATTCCCTATATGGTCATGGTCAGATATGAATACATTCAAAACATAAATATCCCTACCGACGTCATACCAGACATATGGTATCTCAGCCATCTCAAAGTAGATCGAGTGAGCAACCACCACCAAAGACCTAACATCAGATACCTTAACAAAACTAATGAGAGAGTCCCCCAACACCTCCTCAACATAACTATGTGGTACCGATGAAACAAACGAAACCGGGATATTTATCGCCGAAGCCTCGCTACTAAAACCCTCGCCAAAAACCTCCCTACCATCAATATTGAAGAAATATACCGGGGCAGGCTTCCTCCCCATCACATGATATATGTATGCTAGCTTCGGCTCCCTCAAAAACGATGGCATATAGAAACCCAAATAGTGCCTCCCACCATCCTCATAGGCCATGAGCCCAGGCTTCTCCCCCTTCACATTAACATGGAGCCTCAATAGATCCATAAGGTCAACGACCTCTATACCCAGAACCCTCAGCCTAGACATACAAACCACCATAAAAGAAAATACGTTATTATAACTATCACATGCACATATATTATTTTTAAAAATGAAAGTAGATACCATAATGACCCAACACTATGTTACAATCGAGAAGGATGCACGAATAAAAGACGCCTTGACTAAGATGGCTCGGAACAATACAAATAGACTTATAGTCGTTAGGAGGAAAGGAGCTAGAAAACCATATGGGATAATTACTGAATACGACATATTTTACAGACTATCTAAAAGTAAAGTTAAGAGGTTCGAGCCATACAACACTTCAGTAGCCAGTGCAGCCACCACCCCCGTAGACACGGTTAATACTGGTGCAGACATCAAGTTCGTAACTAGAAACATGCTATTAAAAGGGTATAGCTCCATGCCCGTCCTCAACAACCAAGGAGAAATCATAGGATTGATAACCAAGAGAGACCTCCTTAAACTTCTAAGGGATTATAACGACGTACTCAATAGTGAAGTATCGAGGGTAACTACCAAGATTAAAGGCAAGATAAGGCTCTTCGACCGCTTAACAATGGCACTGAGCAAGTTCATGGGCACAGGCTACAGCAACCTCGTTGTGATAGATGATGGGAAGCCAGTCGGAATCCTGAGGGCATATGATGTGGCAAAGGTATTATTCACGATTAGGAAAATAAATCCTACACCACATTGGGAAAACGCCGTAAAAGAAATATACATCGCCGACATAATGAGGCGGGACATAGCCGTACTAAATCCCGAAGACCCCATAGGGAAGGCTCTCGACATAATACTGAACAGGGGACAAAACATCATTCCCGTAGAAGATAGAGAGAAAGCCATCGGCCTAGTCTCTAGAAGCAATATTTTAAGGTATATGCTTGATGAGAAAATCATATAGTGGTAGTGATGAATAGACCGCCGAGGTTCATAGCTGACGAGATGAATGGAGATATAGCTAGATGGCTACGAATAATCGGCTTCGACTGCAAATACCTCATAGGAAAGGAGATGGATACAAAACTGATCGAGATCGCATTAGATGAAGATAGGGTACTACTAACGTCTGACAAAGAGCTATTTAGAAAAGCCACATTAAAGGGTGTGGAAACCCACTATATACCCCAAGGCAAGCTCGAGGATAAACTCAGGTCCATAATAGAGAAATATAATCTCAACAGATATATAGACAAGGTAGGATACAGATGCCCAATATGTAATCAGCCACTCATACGTGCCGAGGACATAAGCCAAGTACCAGAGAAAGTTAGATTATCACATAAAACAATACTCCACTGTCCAAGATGCAACAAATTCTACTGGAAGGGTAGTCATTGGAAAAAAATTAAAAAAGTTCTATTAAATGCAGGTTTAACAAATGAAAATGTCAAGAAATTATAGGTTATTGCGGGTACATTTATTTAATATATACTAAATAGATAACCATTATTAGAGATAGAATGAAGATGTATATCAAGGAGGTACGCATAAACAACTACAAAACATATAGAAATACTAGGATCAAGTTCCATCCACAATTAAATATAGTTGTTGGTCCCAATGGATCGGGTAAGTCTAACCTAATCGAGGCTATTTTATATGGCCTTGGAGAAAGAAGCATGAAGATTTTCAGGGCATATAAATATAGAGATTTATTACCCGCAGACTCTAGGAACTCGGCTAAAGTCCTCTCAGTAACCCTAGTAATCGAGGACGGCCATGGCAATGAACATATATTTAGGAGGGTATATAACGCGCAGACAAATACCCATGCATATTATTATAATAGGAGGCGTGTAAGTAGAGGCGTATACATATCTAAGCTTGCTACCCTTGGGTATAAGGGGCTCCATCATGTATATATACCTCAGGGTGGAATTATAAGCAGGGCTAATATAACGTCTAGGGACCTTAAGGACATCGTAGATGAGGCGTTGGGGATAAAGGAATTCAACCAGAAGAAGCAGGAGGCCTTGGAGAAGCTGGAGAAGGCCGAGGCTAAACTAGAGAATATAAAGGAGAAGCAGGAGATAATGAGGGACGTCATCGATAGATTGATGGCCCAGATGATAGCCTATGACAGGAAGAGAAACATAGAGAGAATATCGAAGAGGGTAAAGGCTTATATCCTAACCAAGGAGAATCTGGAGTTGAAGCCTAGGCTGGACAAATATAATGACAAGTTGTCCAGGGTTAGGCGATTACAGGAGAAGCTCTCCAATAGGCTGGATAAGATAGAGGATAAGATAGGAAAGATAGATGTAAGGATAAAGAAGTTAAGGGAGAAGCTGAGGGAGAGGGAGGAGTATCAGGCATTACTAAGGAGGAGATCAGAGGTCAAGACCGAGATAGATATATCGGAGAATAGGATAAGTATACTCGAGCGGGATAAGGAGAGGCTATTAAACGATATAAACAAAATAGATTTAGATCTAGCTAGGATTAAGGAAGAGGTCCTAGTATATAGTATGACTATAAAGGAGCTGAACCAGGCCACGAAGAGAATAGATTCAGATATAAGGAGCCTGACCAAGGAAAAGACTAGGCTAGAGGAGGAGGTAGAAAAGCTTAGAAATAAACTTGACGAACTGATAGCCGAGAAGCAGAGGCTGGATAAAGAGAAAACCGATATGATAAAGAGGGAGATAAAGGCCGAGGCCGAGAAACTCGCTATAAAGAAAATTAGGGACATATACATAGACAAGAAGAAGGAGATGGAGGATAAGAGGAGGAAATACCGGGAAACAATAAGGAGATTCGAGGAGAGGATAGAGCTCCTAAACAAGAAGAAGGAGGAGCTTGAGAATAGGCTCAGAAAGCTGAGGAGAGAGAGGGATAGTATAGATACTAAATATAAGGAGATAAAGAGAGAGATAAGGGACGCTGAGAAACTCCTAAATAAGGTCGAGAGATATATCGAGAGGATTAGGAGGGAGGAAGAGACAAGAAACTTAATTTATAAAAATAATGCCGAGTATATCCTGAAAGTCGCGAAGGACATGAACCTAAAAGGAGTGGTAGGTATACTTGCCGAGCTAGTCGATGGACCCAAAGAGATAATTAATATATTAAGTAGGTATATGGGGAGAGAGTGGTACAGCATAATAGTATATGATGAGGATACAGCCAGGAAGGTCTTCAAGCTAACCGAGAGCCTAAAGAAGAGGGTGATAATTAAGCCGCTAACCAGACACATATCAAGTGATAGGGAAGCCCATGAGAGGAGCGTCGTAAATATCCTAAGAATAAGGCACTACAAAAGATTACGACCACTTATCAACAGCTTATTCGGCCAGTTAATATTGACGTCAGACCTAGACGAGGGACTAAAATACCTAGAGAAAGGATATGGAATAATAAGTAAGAAGGGAGACTTCATAATAGCCCCTGATAACTGGATATATGAAGGTAGAAGAAAGATAGTCATCGATGAGGACATATCCAAGATCGAGGATATATACAACCAGTTTAAGAAAATGATCCAGATAAGGCGAGACGACCTAGATAAATATGGGGAGAAAAGAGAAGCCGTTATCGAGGAGATCGCCGACCTCACCAGTGAATACGCCAGGCTCAAGCAGTCAATAGACCTCATAAAGACCTCACTAGGATACATCAAGGACATGGAGAGATTCTATAAAAGAAAGGTCAAAGAAATAGATAGAGAGCTAGATAAAGTAAAGTTAAAGACTGAGAAGAAGGAAGATGAGGTCAGCATCATAGCAAGGGTAGAGAATGAGATAAATACTATACATAAATCAATAATTGAGAAGACAAATCAGATATCTGAGATAGATGCAAAGATAAATGAATTAATTAGAACCAAGAATAAGAATGAAGCTACGATAGAGCTAAACAAGAAATCCATAGCTGCAATCAAAGAGAGAAAGGAGAGACTTAGAGACAAAAGGAGGGAACTCAAAGACAATATAAAGAAGATAGATAAAGAAATTAGGGAATTAAATAGTAAGATAAAGACACTCACCAGACAGATGCAGGAACTCGATACCGATATAGAAAGGTATAACCAGGAGATTAAGACCCTAGAAGACAAGATTGACAAACTAAATAAGGTAAAGGACCAGCTATACGAAAAGTGGAAAAAGACCAATGAAAAGTTATCCGACCTAAAGAGGATGGAGACAAAACTATCCATAACAATTAGGTCAATAAGGAATAAATTAAGAGAGAACGAGGATACAATACTGAGACTCGGCTACACCATAGACGAGCTGTCAGTAGATGGGGTGGATGTAGAGAGGCTTAGGGAGATAGAGAAAGAGATTGGTGAGCAGGAGGAGGAGCTAGGCATAGAGGGATACTATCCATCACCAACCGCATACATCGATTATAAGGAGAAATATGAGCCATATAAACTATTCACCATAAACAAGGCTAAGCTGGAGGAGGAGAGGGAGGCGATACTCAATTTTATCAAGGAGATCGAGGAGGAGAAAGAAAAGACATTTAAAGAAGGGTTCGCAAAGATAAAGGAGAAATTCACGAGACTGATAAAACACGTTTTCCCAGACTCAGAAGTATATATGGATCTAGAGGACCCAGACGATATAGACAGTGGTCTAGCCGTATATGTAAGGTTGAGGGACAAGCCTCAGCTCCCAATTATATCAGCGAGTGGGGGAGAGAAATCACTATTTATAATCCTATTCCTATTAGCTGTATATAGCCTACCAGGCAACGTAGTATTCCTATTGGACGAGATCGACGCTCATATAGACCCAAGAAACCTAAACAAATTTGCATCGGCACTAAGTCTACAGAAGACCGAGAGCCAAATAATATATGTCACCCTGCCAAGGGACGAGGCCCTACCAAGGGTATCCGATCATCTAATAGGGATATTCTTCCGTAGAGGGGTATCACGCCCAGTTGTAATACCCAATACAGAGCTATCCAAGGTGATTAGATAATGGATAGAGATATACCAATAATATTAGAAGATAGGGATAAGTTGCTTAAAATCAATCCATGGAGAATAGACTTGAAGCAAGAGATAGAGAAGATCATGAAATTCTTCGAGGTGAACGGCCTAAACTATATACTGGCCGGCTATGCAGCCGACAATTCATCACTAATATTTAAACGGAAAGTAGAGACGATCGACAACATCACTAAGGCCAGTAGGAGAAGGAGCATGGGACACACCGACAAGACCCTAGTACTACCAGAGATAGAGGTCGCCCACCTTATAGGGAAGCCAGTCATAGACCTATCCGATATTATCGAGAGACTAAGCGAGATCCTGGAGAGGAGAATGAGTATGAAGGCAGGGATATCAGATGAGGAGGGCATAGAGATCCTATCCGACTACTACACCGAGACAATGTTAAGTGAGGATAGGATACAAGAAATATGGCGAATATTAAGCAATGCACTCGATATAATAAAGCCCCAAATATCGATATTCGAGATTATAGAGACACTAAGTCAATACACCCCATACACAATTCTATTCGCCATAATATTCCTATACATGGATGGAAAACTGGATATAGAAGTAGTGGAGGAGGAGGGAATTGCAAGAGACATCATCATCAAGAAAATTGAGTAAGAGAGTCGAGGGACTACTAGACGCACTATTCTACGCAACCACCCGGCCCATAAGCATATCAAGTATAATGAAGCTACTGGATATAAGTGATAAGAAGGAAGCTAGGGAGATAATGGAGATATATGTCAAGAACTTCAGAAGAAAGATGCATGGAGTCAAGATAATAAAGAGGGGAGACTATTACTTCCCAAAGATAGAGGAGAAGTATTTAGAGAAGATAAGTGGATATCTACATCCACCGCCATTGACCGCAAAGCAACTCGAGATCCTAGCATATATCTATGTAAAGAAGAAGGTAAAGATGAGTGAAGTGAGCAACATATTCGGGACGAGGGCATATAAGGATATAAAGAAGTTTGTAAGGCTAGGCTTAGTATCCAGGAAGAAGGTTGACCAAGGATATATAGTGGAGATTAGGAAGGAGGCCGAGCCATTAATACTGAGGAAGAGGCGTAGAACCAAGAAATAGGCTATATTTAAATATATGCTTTATAATTGTAGACTTAATAATGTATCAAGGGTGTATACACGATGGTTCAATGGCACTGGGACCTACATAAACGTAAGAAAACCGGTGGACGCAGGAGGATATGGAGAAAGAAACGCAAATATGAACGTGGAGGAGTACCCACAGAGACCATACTAGGGGAGACCAAGATAAAAGTAGATAGGGTTAAGGGAGGCAACATAAAGGTAAGGATATTAAGAGCGGAGTATGCCAATCTATATATACCATCCGAGAATAAGGTGGTTAAGACAAGGATTCTAAAAGTAGCAGCAAACCCCTCGAACAGGGACTACAGTAGGAGGGGAGTAATAACCAGGGGAGCCATCATAGAGACGGAATATGGAGAGGCAGTGGTCACATCAAGGCCGGGTCAGAACGGCGTGATAAACGCTAGACTAATAGAAAAATAGGTATGGATCAATCATGAGGATAAAAGATGCATATATAATATGGACAACCTATTTCGATATAAACCTACCTAGGAGTAGAGGGAGAAAGGTATCTAAAAACGAGGCAGTATCCAACCCCACACTCGATGAACTAAGGAGGGCCGCCGAAAAAGCCGGATACAAGGTTCTAGGGATAAAAAAAGCTAAGTATCCAGCCATATGGTGGATGGAAGGCACGGGATACATCGTCATCGAGAAGAATAATAGGTCTAAATATGAGGCTCTCAAGAAGATAGCCAGGGAATTGAGGAGGCTACGGGGAGGTAAATAAATTACATTTATTTTCACATCAACCCATATAATTATATTTTGGTCTAACCCACCACATCTCTAACATTTAGATACATCAGGGGAGAAGATACTCCATGAAAAAAGCCGGCAGAATAATCCATTATACAAAGTACAGGGTATTCGTGGTAGAGGCCGAAGAGAAGATACTACCAGAAAATAAGCTAGTTGATTCTAAGGGCAGGATAGTTGGGGAGGTAATAGACATAATAGGACCCATAAAAAAGCCATATCTAGTGGTAAAACCACTGATAGACAAGCCCGAGAAACTAGTCGGGGCAGAGCTATACTACGTTAGAAGGAGGAGAAGAGGTAGATGAACAGCGATAATGAATGCCCGATATGCGGCGGGACTAGATTCAACTATGATAGACTAAACAACGCATATATATGCACCACATGTGGATATGTAATGGAGATATCCATAAACATAAGGGTAGACCCACCATTCCCAAAATCCGAGGAGAGGAGGATCCAAGTTAAGCGAGAGAAAGACTCCATGGATATCAAGGCCCACTACAAGCTCCCCATAGAGAAGTATCTAGATGAACTCTATTCAGAGATAGACACAATCAGCAAATTCTTCCCCACAATAAAGGAGGTAGATATCTTACTCGCCAAAAGACTGCTTAGACACTATATAAGTAAGAGTGGAAGGAAGATCAGAAGAAGGAAGAGGGAGCTGGCACTATCCCTATTATATGTTTCGACAAAGATAAACAAGATATATCCCCTCTCATCAAGAGACGTGTATAACTTGGCTAAGAAACTCAAACTATCCATAAGAGATACTAGACGCATATCAAAGGATATAATGAAGAAACTCGAGATACGTATAAGGCCAAGATACGAAGATGAGGAACGTGAGATCCTTAACAAAATATGGAAGGAGCTCGGTAGGGACAAGAAGGTAAATGAGCTTATAAGGAAGATACATAAAGCGGTTAAGGAGAAGAGGATCGGTGTTGGGAAGACTAAGAAGACGGTCATGGCCTCCATAGCATACATAGCATATAAGATCCATGGCTACAGCATAAGCCAAGATAAACTCGCCCGCATAGTGGGAATATCCTCCGTCCCACTCAGGAACATGGTCAAGGAAATTATGATAAATGTATATATTGAGATACTTGTGTAGAAATATCTACAATTTATTACCCATGGAGCCCATATATATTTAATTAGGAAGAGTTAATTATGGAATTAAAATAATCTTACCCACACGAGATGTGAATTGAATGATGAAAAATGAGACTAAAACATCCACCGATGAAAGTCATATTGAAAAGAGAATAGTTATAGCGAGGAACAGGGTTAAGGCAATAGACTTCATAAAGGACATATATTGTATAAAATGTGAATACAAGGAGGACTGCTCAGCCAGATACCCAGACTACATATACAAATGCCCATACATAGTTGAGTGGGCAATAGAGAAATATAAGGAACATCTACAAAAGGAATAAATGGCATGAAGGACTGGCTAAGGAAGAAGAGGGAGAGAGACCCCTATAGAGAGAAAGCTAGGAAACTCGGGATTAGAAGTAGGGCATACTTTAAACTAATGGATATAGATAGGAGGTATGGTATATTCAGAAATGGAGATATTGTCATAGATTTAGGCGCATACCCCGGTGGGTGGCTCCAATATATATCGGAGAAGATAGGCATAGATGGTAGGGTAATTGGTGTCGATATAAAGGAGATAAAGGATTTTATAGATAGGCCAAATATATCGACAGTCAAGGGAGACGTATTCGATAAGGAAACCATGGATAAACTTAATGAGATATTAGGTGGTGAAAAGGCGGATGTAGTCGTCAGCGACCTCTCACCCAACATCACAGGGATATGGGAGCTGGACACCGAAAGAATCTACGATTATAACATGAGAGTACTGAACTATATAGATAAGTATTTAAAGAGGGGAGGGAGGGCGGTAATCAAATCATTTGAGGGTAGGTACTCCAGTAGGATTATAAAGAGGATCAGGGAGAGATTTAGATGGGTTGGGAGCTATAAGCCTAAGGCCTCTAGAAAAAGGAGTGCAGAGTTCTACATAATTGGGATGGACTACCTCGGTAAGCCTCGCAGAAGATCTAGGAAATCCGATAATGAACAGTCGGTCTTCAACCCATGACCAGAGAACTGCGTCCTAGAAACCCTATAACCAGCATCAACCAACAACCTAATTACCTTATCTACTGGGGGCGGGGAGATCCCAACCATCGAGCTCAATTTATGGATATCATAATAGTAGGGCGGTAAGTCGGCCTCCCCCCTCATAACCTTAAGTAGCTTGGCAGCCCTCAACCTATCACCCTCCACAGCTATCCTATTAAACAACTCCCTATCAAAGATTCCATCAATAAAATCATTGTTATGGAGCGGGCCTATCCACATCGGCCCTATAACCATAACACCCTTCTCAATCGAGGCCTCCCCACCTATAGATTTAAGTGGAGCCACATCTATAGACTCCCCCTCCCTATAAAGAATGAAACCCACCGAGCCATATGGATAACGTATCTTACCCTCCCTAACCCTAAGATATACCCTGGCATACTGCTCAGTAAACACACTAATAACCGGCTCTATATACCTATCATGCCTACCAGCCGCAACTAGACAACTATATATCAATACACGTAGAGCCACCTCATGACAGAACCAAGTCTTCCTAACTACCGAGAAATACTTCCTGAAAGCAGCCCTAGGATATAAACCACATAAAGCAGTTAGGTCTGTAGCCGTCAATACAACCAGCCCACCCTCCCTAACAGCCGCCACCGCAGAATCAATATATGGTGAAGGAGTCCCAAATGGGTCAATATCGATGAAATCAAGCTTATATAACGCATCAGAATATAGAAGGGCCCTAACATCCATATTAAATACACGTCCATCAACACCATTCTCCCTCACATTTAGTTTAATCGTATCAAACGCCCTCCTAGACCTATCATTAAACCACACCTCTGATACACACCCAGATTCCAAGAAGTATCTGATACCCCTAACCCCCGAGGCGGCCATAAGGTCGCCAACAATAAGCTCCCTCCCCCTAATAGAACTCTCCATCGCCAATATCGGTATAGCGAATGACCTACTAAACCGGGCCAACGGATTATAGAATACACCCTCCGGAACCACCACCCTAGCCATACCCTCTACAATAACTTTGTCGGCCAAGACACCCACCGCACGGCAGGATTCATATATAATATACAACCGATGTAATTATCATTTATTGACATGATAAAGATATTTATAACAGGGCCGCCAGGTGTAGGTAAGACGACCGCCATAAATAGGCTATACGAAACCCTAAAGCTATATGGATATAACCCAGGTGGATTCATAACCTACGAACTAAGAGAAAGGGGTACTAGAGTAGGATTTATAATAAAATCACTCCAGGACAATAGGGAGGGGATACTGGCCCACATAAAATTCAGTACAGGACCCCAGATCGGGAAATATAGAGTCGATGTAAAAGCCTTGGAGGAAGTCGGTGTAAGCTCGGTCATCGATGCCCTGGAGAATGATAAAGTAGATATAATACTTATCGATGAGATTGGGCCTATGGAAATGACATCAAATAAATTCAAGGAGGCAGTCAATAAAGTATTAGACTCGGAGAAACCCGCGGTTCTAACGGTCCACTACAGGATATCCACAAACCTAAACAAGTTATTTAAGACCAATAAGGAGACCAAACTATATATGATGACTAGAGATAATAGAGAGGCGATCCCATTCGTTATATGGAGGGAACTGAAGACGAGGGGTGCATTACGTGACGGATGACGAGTTATTTATCCTCGGAATCGATGAGGCCGGACGTGGACCAGTCATAGGGCCGATGGTTATAGTCGGTGTCGTAGCCACCCCCAACCAAATAGGGATCATCAATAAACATGTCAAGAAAGATTCAAAGGGATATACCCCACTCAAAAGAGCCACATTATACGAATACATAGTGAATACAGCCAAAGACATACTTGTGAATAAAGTCCCACCAGCAGAGATCGATGAATGGGTCATTAATAGGGGCGGCTTGAACGAGATGGAGGCATATTACACATCCAAGATGATAATAGATGCATCATCTAGATATAGACTAGGGGTCATCTACGTAGATGCATGTGATGCACAGGCAGAGAATTATAGAAATAGGATTATGAAGTACTTGCCGGACGAAATTAGAGATATTAATATAGTCTCTGAGCATAAGGCGGATGAGAAATACACAATAGTATCAGCCGCCAGTATAGTGGCTAAAACCATTAGAGACAAGATAATCGAGGAGCTTCGGGATAAATATGGGGATTTCGGGAGTGGATACCCCTCAGACCCGAAGACGAAGAGATTCATAAAGACGACTAATAATATAGAGGCATTGTCAATAGTTAGGAAGAGCTGGAAACCAATTAGAAAATTAATCGAGAAGCGTAGTGTAAAAGATTTAGGTGATTATATTGGGGATAATAGATAAAATAAAGAATCTACTATCCACAAATGAGAAACTAATGCTAGAGAATATCAAGACACATATACAGCTATGCATCGATGCGATGGACCTACTTATAAAGCAGGTCACAGAGGAGGCGGAGGAGGCCAAAGAAAGACTTAGGAGGAGGATAGAGAATATAGAGAAGGAGGGAGATAGGCTAGTATCAAGCCAGACAAAGATGATTATGGGTGGAGCGATAATGGTCCCCCTACAGAACCACCTAGTCAAGCTAATAGACATTATAGACAATATCCTAGATACCATACACTTCTTATCTGGAGAGGACTACCGGAGGCTATACTTCAAAAGGTTAAGGAGCTCCAAAGCCCGTGAGATTGAGCAGGAAATAATTGAATACCTCAAATTCACCAGGAGCGGGTTAGACAAGCTACTAGAGATGATAGATCTCGCAATATCAAACCAGTGGAACCAACTCGTTGAATCCTCCAATAAGATCGAGGAGTTTGAGGAAGAAGGAGACGATAAGAAGCACCAGATGATAGAGAATATATATAGAAATTGGGATAAGATCAGGGAGCCCTACTTCTCATACCTAACCCAGTATGTATACATGATAGATGAGATACAGGACCTGAGTGAGGATGCGGCAAACATGATATTAATAACAATCCAATACATGCATGGATGAGAAATAGGTGTATATGAATAAATGATTTATAGTATTATACTGATACTCCTGACACTAAACACGTTGGTATTATTAACTGGCAATAATATCGGGACCCTAAGGGGGCCATATAGGTCACTCACACAACTTAGATATGCCTCATCAATACTAATTCTATTGGGCGTTATCTTGGGGGCGGTGCTGGAGGGGTGGAAACTCAATAAATTCTACACAGCATACACCCTAGACATCTATGGAGTCATAATCGTCTTGCTAAGCTCAACTATACTAGTGGCCCTAGGAAACATGTATAGGACACCAGTATCCCTAAATATGTCGATAATATCGGGTGTATGGGGGATAGCGGTAGCCTCACAGACACCAATAGACCTAGAATACACACTAATCCTGATACTGTCATGGATAATCCTACCACTAATTGGGATAACACTATCAGCAGTAATCTCCTACATACTAGTGAGATATAGATTGACTAGAGGTTGGGGAAGCTACTCACTAGAGAAGGCATCATCACTACTCACATCACTATTCCTATCCTACGTCTTTGGAGCAAATACACTAGGCCTAGTATTCGCTATAGTCGCACCCAACTTAGAAATAGGTCTAGAGAATGTGATCCTCCCCTCCATAATACTAGTCTCATACATCATTGGAATAAAATACTTCACCGCGAGAGTTGAGACTGGATTGGGATACAATATCTACAACATAGGATTAATATCACTTATATCCAGCCAGACAGCCACATTCATAGTTCTCGAGACCGCCACCCAACTAGGGATACCAGTATCGCTCACCCAAGTTCTGACAATATCTCTATTAGGCGCCTCCCTCAGCAGGGAGTTGAAACTCATAAATATTGAGTATATAGCTAGAATGAGTAAGGTTTGGATAGGTAGCTTGATACTAGGGTTCCTACTATCAGCGTCCCTCTACCTACTTACTACATATCTATAGACAAATATGGCATAGATACCTCATATGTAGCGCCTAACCAAGAAGGCCACCACCAAAGCCATTACTAAACCCAAAGCAAAGTAAATATAGTACCTCATAAGGAGATTCTCCCTAACCACGAGCTTAACCGGCGCAATACGGTCACCCGAGAGATCGACACTAAATTCACCACCGAATAAGTATGAGACAGATATGTCTATAGGATAGTCACCAGGCTCCGCGGCCCTAACCCTATAGCTAACTTCATACCTTTCACCCCTCAATACAATATTCTCCACCAACTCCCTAGAACCATCCTCGAAAGCCAGGCCCTCAGGCAACGATACACTAAGAACAATGTTTGATACACATTC
>WAMZ01000082.1 GCA_015522055.1 Candidatus Geothermarchaeota archaeon | reverse complement strand
TCATCTCTATACTTAAGCAGGTCTCTAATTATGACTCTACCTACATTACCTACACCTAATACCATGACTCTCAACAGAAATCACCCATAAAAAAATATAAATCGCTGGAGGCTAAGTAGGCTAATACTTCACCGACACGATATTAACTTTGCCAGCATCCTTTGATAGCCCAAGCTTCCTTAATTTACCCTTCCTAGGCACGCCTTCTCTATCCCATCCCCTCAATTGATAGTATTCATCGAGCATCCTACTGAACATCTCAGGCTTAACTCTGAAACCTTTATTGGGGCCTTTCTTAGCCTCCTCATAGGCGACTCTATAGGGTATATAATCATCTTTACGGGAGAAGCCCTCTCTAACATTGAACAGCCTTATCAGATTATTTATCCTCTCGCCGACCAACTGCATATCACTAGGCTTATAATCCAGTCCAGTGGCATAATTGAAGTAATTTGTTATCATTTCATAGTCCGCATCGAGGAAGTCACAGAAAACCATGCTCCATTTAACAGCATTAAGGTCCTGCATTTCTATAACTAGCTTCGCCTTACCCTCGGTCGTGAATGGATCCATATCGCCGAACGCCTCCGCGGCTATAGGCCAGGCCCTTAGGTGGCATGCCCCCCTGTCGGCTGTGGCATAGGCTAAAGCCATTCCAATACTACCCCTCGGATCATACGCTGGATACTCGAGCCCCTTGGTCTCCATGGCCATTTTATAGGCGTCGCCACCTAGCCACGCCACAAATTCACGAGCTCCCTCAGCCAATATATCACCAACACCCCTCCTGTAAGCAATCATCTTGGCGAGCTCCATCTGGGCGTCTGCATCACCAAATCTAAGCTCCAAACCATCTAGATCATCCTTATTTATATAGCCTCTTTCATAAGCCTCCATAGCCAATGCAGTTACATTACCAAGGGAGATAGTGTCCATACCCAGGTCATCAACCAAGTTATTCCATGCAATAATTGCCTTGAAGTCACTCAAACCTGTATTTGAGCCGCCCATGGCTATTGTCTCATACTCAGGGCCATCTAGAACAATCTCCCCCCACTTATCATCCTTTATTCTAGTCAGGTTCCTACAAGCAATCGAACATCTATAGCATGCTGCTTTGGAGGTCCTATATCTCCTCAATACCTCTGCGTCAATCTCATCGACATGGTCGAATACACCATACTGAAAATTATGTGTAGGTAATACACCAACATCATTACTCCACCTGACTATTATCGGGGTCCCATCCGTCCTAGCCCACTCCTCAGGAGGGCCCATAACAACCTCCTTGATAATCTTTTTGTTATACTCGTTGAATCCCTCTGGATCGGCCAACTCGAATCGGGGTTTCCTCTTATCAGCGGATATCACTATCGCCTTGAGATTCTTACTCCCCATAACAGCACCTGGGCCTCCCCTAGCATGCACATGATGGAGATCATTCACTATACCAGCCAGCTTCACGAGATTCTCTCCAGCAGGGCCTATCGCAGCTACCTTAGCATCTTTGTCACCAACCTCCTCAATCAAGGCCTCGGTAGTGGCATATACACCATACCCCTTCAGTGAGGAGGCATCCCTAATCTCTACATCACCGTCATGAATATAAATATAGCTGAGCCTACCAGCCCTCCCCGTAATTATAAGGCCGTCATACCCCGCGATCTTAAGCCAACACCCCCAGAAACCACCCGAGTTAGAGTCTAGAAATGTGCCTGACTTCGGACTCTTTGTAACAACCACATCCCTAGCCGATGCAGGTGCACCTGTAGCAGTTATCGGACCTGTGAAGAACATCAATGGGTTACTTGGGCTAAGTGGATCAACCCTAGGTACAGCCAAGTCATATAGAAACCTCGCCCCAAACCCCTTACCACCTACATAAGCCTTAACGACAGACCTCCTAAGCCTAATAACCTTAGTAGAGCCTTTCGTCAGATCTATATGGAGGATCCTCCCAGCATAGCCATACATCATAAATCACACCTAGAAAAAACATTTCAATAAATATTCTTTTGTCGAGGTTACATATTAAATGTTAGTCTAAATCTTGGCAAATTTATTTAACCATAATAAGTGTATATACTCGCTTTTTAAAACATTCTTTAATATAGACTCGACAGCCTTTTTACTACCCGGAGTGGATACTATAAGAGCGTCTCTATAAAATCCTGCGACTAGCCTAGTTGCCAACACCCTAGTATCAACCTCATCAACCGACTTAATACCATATAGAACTGGATATAGATTTAATCTCCTCTCAATAATAGATTCGAGGGCCTCAGCCGTCACATCACCCTTAGATAGGCCAGTACCACCAATTACTACAATCAATTCACATCCACTATTTACCAATTTGTTGATAGCGGAGCATATCATCCACACCCTATCCCCAACCAAGATCCTCTCAACATTATTTATTCCAGACCCCCTCAACAACTCCTCAGCTAAGTCTCCAGACTCATCGTCGACGGCATCTCCCCTCATATATCTTAAATACCTACTCTCGCTAACCGTAACTATACCCGCCTTAGGTGGATAGCCTAGTCTAGCCTCCTCATGAACCATAGGATTAACCCCTCTTAACCTTCCTAACTACATATATATTCTCAATCGCAGTATGGGGATAGTTTCCATACTCATCCTTCTCATACTTCTTAACCATATCCCATATAGTGAGTAGGGCGGCCGCCGCCCCGGTCAAGGCCTCCATCTCAACACCCGTCCTCTCATAAGCCCTAACCGTAACCACAACATCAATATAAGAATCGCCATACTCCATATCGAAGCCGACATGCGTTATCGATATAGGATGGCAATAGGGAAGTATTCCAGGCGTATTCTTAACCGCATTTATACACGTTATCTTGGCTGCCTCATATACATCCCCCTTCTCAACACCACCCTCCCTAACCAATCTAACGGTGTCTGGCTTCAGCCTTATACGGCCCCTGGCAACAGCCTCCCTATAAACAATCTCCTTCCCAGATATATCCACCATACCCCCACCAGCCGAAACAGGAGGGGTGACAACCACCTCATCACCAGCCTTAACCATCCTATTCAAGCCATCCACTGGATTGACAAGCTCACCATTTATGAAGACCCTATACGGACTCCTAATATCACTACCCTCAGATATAAACTCTAGCAATGTCCTACCATCGGCGAGCCTAATCCTAGCAAATAACTCACCCAGTCTTAAACCATCGATGTCTATGTCTACATAAGGTTTACCTAGTAGATCTCTGAGCGAGCCATATACCCTGACCCTAACCAAACCTACCACCACATAGAATCACATTAACAAAAGCCAAATAAACATGATTATATAGATTATTTCCCACATAAACATATATTTAGTTTAGAATGGTGAGAATAAACCTAAGGAAAGCCGCCTACCTACAGAGGAAGCTATCCAGCCTAGTAAAGACCTATGATGAGTTTAATCAGCCAATTAGATATATAGCTGGTGTAGATGTAGCATATAGAAAGGGGAAGGCTATTGGGGTGGCCGCATTACTAGACTATAAAGACCTCAACCTAATCGAGTATGGCATATACATAACAGAATCAAGGGTACCATACATACCTACTTACCTAGCTTTTAGGGAGATCCCCCCGATGGTGGGTGCAATAAAGAGGCTCAGTATCGAGCCAGACATAACACTAGTAGATTCACATGGACTAATCCATCCAAGGGGGCTTGGCGCAGCCTCACACTTAGGTATAGTGCTTAATATACCAACGATAGGGGTGGCCAAATCACCATTGGTAGGCAAACCTAATGAAGATGGATACATCATATTAAACGGGAGAAAAGTAGGTTATAAAGTATCAGATAAACTATATATATCCATAGGACATAGAGTCTCACTCAATAGCGCCATCAAGATAGTACTCCATGTATTAAGAAACGTCGTCCCCGAACCCACTCGCCTAGCCCACAACAAGGCTACCGAAATTAAATATAGTATCAAATAATTAGCTAGAGGAGACAATAGCTTAAAATTCTGGGGCAAGTATATTCAGTTTTTGGAGATGTATACAGACAGTAAAAGACAGTATAGCCACATAACTATATCAATACTAGTCATGATGCTCACCATATCTATATTGATAACTACAACATTCAATGTATTAGGTCAGGAAGTGCCGAGGAACCTCGTCGGTAGAGCTGGTGAAGAAGGAACGATCCAGCTACCGGAGAACATGACGATCCCAGACAATATACTATATCTAATCGAGAGACTTGAAGAGATGAAGAAAATAGCTTCTAAGTATAATAGTTCATTGGCCGGGGAGATCAGTAAAATACAGTTGGAGCTGTTAACCGGGGATTATGGTAATGCGAAAACCGACCTCAAAAAATTATTGGCTGACCTCGAAAAGCTTAGTTCAATACTTAAGGATATTAATATCGAGGATTATAATAAAGTCATCGACTTCTTGAACCAGGATATCATGGGGTTAATTGAGGGAGAAGGATTAAATGTAAGCGACATCGTCACAGGTGGCGGGGTAGGTGGAGTGGGAGGCGGCTATATACCAAATATGGATATAGAGCCCCCCAGGGAGCCTCCAAAACTCGAAATCCCAAGGATCGGGCTACCCACAGCACCCCAGATCAACCAAGAATACCTATATATCATAGTGGCTCTAGCAACAGCATTATTGGTGGGCTATACACTGAGAGACTCGGGTACAAGGAGTAAAATAAAGAAACGCCTATACATAATGGCAGATAGGCTTAGAAATAGAGGGGGAGAAGCCTATCCTGATAGCCACCCCATAATAAGGGCATACCACCGATTCCTGAAAATTTGTATGAGGCGTGGAGCACCGAAGAAGCCCTATGAAGCCCCATTGGAGCATGTAGAGAAGATAAAAGATGAAGTATTGAAGGAAGCCGGCTTCAGAATAGCCTCTGAATTTGAAAAAGTAAAATATGGGTATAAAGATGTGTCTAAAGACGTGGTCGATAAGGTTAACCAGGATATCTCTAGACTAGAGGCTGGTGAGGTAGCCAAAGGTGATTAACAAAAAGAATGTAATTATACTAATCATACTACTCCTCTTCCTAGGCATGATATATGCACCTCCCAAGAAGATAGCAATGAAGGTATATGCAGGGTCCCTAAGCCCAATGAATACAGATCCTCTGGGAACAAGTAATTATGTCGAACTACTCAAAAAAATTGGTTACGAGGTCGAATTAGGTGGGCCTGAGAATCTGACTACGTATGGCAGGGGCGATGTCTATATCCTTCTCGGCCCAGATAGGGAGTTGACACAGTCTGAGATAGTTACAATTAGGCAATTCCTCGATAGAGGGGGCTCAATACTCATAGCAGATGAATTTGGAATTGTCAATAACCTGTTGAGAGAGATGTTTGACGCCGAGATAAACAAGGATTATGTAAGGACCTTTTATTATACATTCGCCCAACAAGCCAATGCATCACCACCTATTCAGAGTAATATGCCTATACAAATTGCCCTCATACCATATTTAGGGGAATCGATATTCTTCAGGTCTATAGGGAATGCCACGGAAGACTATTCTAAAGAGCTATTTGTAGAGCTATATATAAATTCGGTTATCAATCCAGAGGAATCCAAACTCCATGTTATGTATCCAAGCCTATCATCATATATTGGTGAGCCAGGCACCTTGACACCAGACGGCTATATAATGACATATGACCATGAACTTCTTAGAGAGGGTGAAATAAGTGGAGCTCAGTTCCATCCACTCCTATCTATAAACCTTACTTCCATATACATATACAGCTCTAGATTTGATGGTGGACGATATAGGGCATATGTGGTGGCAGACACTAGCATATTTACTAACCAATATATCAATCTAGATAATCCAAAATCAACATATATCACCTATCATAAGCAACTCATCCTATGGCTCTCCAGATTTAAAATAGGGAAAATCCTTATAGATAACACACATTATGAGTTGGCGACCATAGAACAGCCTTTACCCAGCCTAGGTAAATTGATAGTATCGATGTTGACGGAGACCTCAAAAGACATTTTAGAGGGTTACAATAGCTTCCTATCCAGCACAACACCAATACTACTATTATTACTGGTATCATTCACAATACCATCTACCTACATCTATTTGAGGAGGAGGATCATGGTTAGAGATATCCAGGAGAGAGAGCCTAGTAGAGTGACCGAGAAACTATTGGTATATAAAAGCCGTGTTATGGAGGAAATAGGGAGAGGCAGATTCATAAGTGAGAGACATAGGGATGTAATAATAGGTCTATACGACCTACTAGATTATATATTAAGCAATAATTTAGGCGCTGGTATATCCGACATCGCCTTAGGCAATATAGATAGGAGTCTGATAGCCGAGCATGGATTGGAGCCCGACATGGTGCTGAAGCATTGTAGGAGACTGGAGAGGATCAGGAGGAAAGTTATTGACAATACATTCTTACCTATAGTAATTTCATGGGGGAGAGTTATTAGGAGGTTGGTGAGAGATACAGACCATATATTATCTAGATTAGGGTATGGATTTATATCAAACGATGTGGAGAGAGGGATAGAAGATGTCTTCAGGTAATATTGATATGGTCTATGGTATATGGAGTAAGCTTAAGAGTGAAATATCCAAAGTCATCGTGGGTATGAATAATGTTTTGGAGGAGGTATTTATAGCGCTACTGTGTGAAGGCCATATTCTACTGGAGGGACCTCCCGGCATAGCTAAGACTACACTTGCGAAGACTATAGCATCCACCTTAGACCTATCTTTCAGGAGGATCCAGTTCACACCCGACCTACTTCCAGCAGACATAATAGGTGTAAAAATATTTAATCAGGCAGATGGGAAATTCGTCACAAAGAAGGGGCCTATATTCTCGAATCTTATACTTGCAGATGAGATAAATAGGGCTAGCCCGAAGACCCAGTCAGCTCTCCTTGAGGCTATGCAAGAGAGACAAGTTACCATAGAAGGAGAGACATATAGGTTGCCGGAGCCGTTCCTAGTAATTGCCACCGAGAACCCGGTTGAAGTGGAGGGGACCTATCCACTGCCATCGGCTCAACTAGATAGATTCCTAATAAAATCTATTATTGGCTATCCATCCAAGGAAGACTATATAACTATTATGGATATGTATAGTGGATATACTAAATACAATGTGGATACCGTCATAAGCAAAGAGGATATCATAGAGGCCCAGAAACTCCTAGACAAAGTCCTTATTTCCAGGGAGCTCCTAGACTATATAGCCGACATAATCAAGACAATTGAGGAGGATCCAAGAGTGAGGTGGGGGGTAAGCCCAAGAGGAGGCATAGCGGTGGCTAAAGCCTCAAAAGCCTATGCATTGATGAACCGCAGAGACTTCGTTACACCCGAGGATATTAAGCGTGTCCTAACACCAGTTCTGAACCATAGGATAATCCTAACTCCCGAGGCTGTATTTAAAGGAGCGACCCCAGCCGAGGTTGTGGAAGACGCGGTAAAGAATGTGAGTGTTCCAGTATGAATAGAGAAGTAAGGCTAGGCATAACTGTTAGGGGGAAGCTTATACTCGGTATAGCCGCACTAATATTCATAACTAATATTATCCAGCCATGGAGACCAGCTGGTATAAACACTATCTACATAACATTCATCATCCTCACAATACTAATAAGTGGATGGATAGTTAACAGGTCCAGGGCCTACGTATTAGAGAGACTGACCATAAAGAGAGACGTATCCACACCCATATATGAAGATGAAGAGACTACGATAAGGATAATTATAGAAAACACAGCGGCAGTCGGTATCTATAATGCAATATTCCAAGACAATTATCCAGAGACGATGCATAAAGTCGAGGGGGAAAATATAGGTAGTATACAGATACCCCCGAAGTCCACCATAGAGATTACATATAAACTCCGGGCAAGGGGGATAGGAAGGAATCAGTTTGGGACTATTGTGATTAGGCTACTAGACCCACTAGGACTATACTATATGGAAGGTATATATAGCAATGTCGAGCTGAGCAGTATAGAGGTCATGCCTATAATCCCCCAGGCATCGGTTGAGGAGTATCTAGCTAGGGGAATTAAACTAGAGCTGGGGCCAAGAATAGCTAGACAAAGTGGTATAAGCACAGAGTTCAGGGATATAAGGGAATATGTCCCAGGGGACGAGACTAGAAGGATAGATTGGAAGGCCACGGCCAAGCTAAACAAACTTATGATTAGAGAATATGAATTGGAGAAGCGGAACAACATTGTACTCATATTAGACCTATCTAGAAACATGTTTATCGGAGAACTAGGCGTAAGGAAGATAGACTATGCGGCTAGGACAATCGCATATATAATTAATTATGCATCCACCAAGAAAGATAACATCGGATTAGTTATATTCGGGTCTGATAAGGTGGATTTAATACCCGTCTCAATGGCATCAGACGCCCTTGTAAAGAGGGCTCTCGAGAAACTATCGAGAATACCAGTTTACCCACCCAAACCAATGAAAGAAGAATCGGATATAATCGATCCTGGTACAGTCATCGGTAGGTTAGGGCTCAGGGATAAAACATTATTCATATTCCTTAGCGACCTAGAGGATGGCGAGACGATTGAAAGAGTAACCAATATGGCCCAAATACTCAGAGCACTGAGACATGAAGTCGTCGTGATATCGCCATTAACCGTATTATTCGAGGCCAGGCTCCTCAAAGGCATCGAGAGCGCAATATATAAAGTCGTTGGATACACATCTATGAGGAGGAGGAAGGAGAATATAGAGGAGCTAGTTAAGATCGGTGTACCAGTAATCAATGTCGGGCCGAACGACCTTATACCATACCTCCTGATGAAAATCGAGCAATATAGGAGGATGATAGTAATATGAGTAAACAACTAAAGATATCAAGAGACCTATTACTAAAGAATAAATATAGAATGGTCTTGATAGTCCTTACAGCCATAATATTTCAAAGGATATTTACATACTCAAGTAGAATCGGGATATTGATGCACACCATATCAAAATCCACACAAGGTATCGCCGAGGGAGCCACAATACTAAGTATACTATCAAACATAGAAATATTCTCCTGGACGCTCATACTGAACTGGGAATCGATAGCAGTGGCATCCGCCGCATTAGGGATGATACTGGCCTTATACTCCATAGTAAAAAATAGAGTTACCTATTTAATGGCTAGCATAACCCTGGTTTATGGAACCTATATCATAGTCCTATGGATATTATACTCTACATACTTATATAGAACACATTACCTCGGCATCATAGAATTAATAGAATTGTTGTCGCTTGAGCTAGCAATTACCGCGATAATACTATCTATTCTTGAGTTCATGAAACCAATATTAGCCTATAAAAATGTATCGAGCTTGAGAAGAGGATCCCGGATAATAAGCATCATCGATATATTAACATATGTAGCAATCATAGGGGGATCCTCAATTATACTAGTTATATTCACAGAATATATTGTAAAGTCGATTGGTGAAGTATCTAAGTATGCCGCCCCAGAACTCAGGGCATTCATATCAATATATCTAGAATCCTACATCGGCCATATCATTGTATTTATAATGGCCCTTGGCATAATAACATACTTCCTATATAATCTCGTGGAGCCAGTCATGATATATCTAACCGGGAGCGTGTACCAGGCTAGGGAAATCATGAGAAGCGAGTATATAAAATCTATTGATAAAGAGAAGGGGAAGGCATTTAATATCAATAAATATCTGGCGATAGGCTCCGTAGCCATACTTCTCCTATCATTTATAGTGGTAGTCATACTGATTAGGAGCCCAGACTACCTCATGGGAACAGTTTTAGAGGCCATCAGGAACATTTTAACCATAAGGTGGGAGGCGAGGCCATCATCCATTGACTATTACCTAAATGAAATCCTTGACCCCAAGAATATCAATGTATGGAAAGAAAGGATAGAGGCACTTATCAGATTTATAATGCACCTATTATTTTAGGTAAAAGAGGGTTCGATACCAATGTCGAGACTACCCCTAATAACCCTATTAATCAGTATCCTAATAATATTACATTCCATGGCATACCCACCTGAAATAGTGACACTGAGGATAATTGAGATATTAATCGGGGCAGTCATATTCATATATTCAATAATAAAGATTAATGAGGAGATTAAGAGGAGCAGATAAGATACATTAATTAATATTTAATATGGTTTTTATTTTTCTGAATATGGCTAGGAAAGAACATCTAGTGGCTGAGGCTATAGCGATAATACTGATAATAATCTCATTCTACTTCATCTTATGGGGTATAGACCTTATGATGCCAGGTAAATATTCTGTGGTAGCTGGTGTAGCAAGCCTAGCGGTTGGAATCCTCATCCTCGGTGGAGCTATATCTATTGTTAGGACACTACTCCTATCACTTACTATGGAGAAGGAGAGAGAAACCGAGTCTACCTCCTAAATATTGGGAGTTGGATCCCCCTCTGCCCCTGATACTTCCCCATATACGGCTTCTCCGGCCTACTCGTCAACCTAGCAAATATAAGGTGTAGAAACCGGTCTCCCCTATGAAGTATGACTGGGAAATTTCCACCTATCAACTCTATAGTAAGCTCTCCCTCAAAATTCGCGTCAACCACGGTGGGTGGTATGATTAACCCGATCCTGGCATAGCTACTCCTCAAGTTGACAAACGCCATCAAGTCATCAGGCATCTTAATATATTCCTCGGTATGGAGTAGTACATGCTCATTTGGATTAATTACGAATGATTCCCCCCTCTCTATAGATATAAACTCCGATGGATCGTCACGGTAAGGGTCGAATGGCCTACCAGCACCCCTTAACCTAGCCACGGCCCCACCAATCCTCAAGTCAACACCGTTCTCACGAATAGTATCATCACGGAATGGCTCGATGGCGAGCCTACCCTCATTTATATATCTCCTTATATCCCTATCGCTTAGGATCAAGCCAAACCACCAATCTATCCCCAAGCCTAATTAAAAAATTTAGATGGGATGTAGGAGATATATAAAGCTGGTTAAATAGAACTATGGGAGCTCCACGGGCCTGAGATAGTCCCTAGGTGCACCATCAAATACTGATAGGTACTTTCTGAGGACACTCGGTATACGTACCCTACCATCCGCATCTTGATGGTTCTCGATGATAGCCGTGATAGTCCTCTGTATAGCCAATCCAGTGGAGTTCAGTGTGTGGACATACCCCTCCGTTGGATGCCCCCTCTTCAATGCATACCTAATATTTAGCCTATAGCTCTGCCAGTCGGTGCAGTTGGATGCCGACACCATCTCCCTATACTTCCCCTGTGCAGGCATCCAAGCCTCCAAGTCATATTTACGGGCCGCAACGACACCTATATCCCCAGTACAGATATCAACTACTCTATAGGGAATCTCAAGCCCCCTAAACAACTCCTCAGCATTCCTTATAATCTCCTCATGATACTCCCAAGACTCATCGGGATGACAGAATATAAACTGCTCAATCTTATCGAAATTATGGACCCTAAATATGCCTTTAGTGTCCTTGCCGTGGGCCCCCGCCTCCTTCCTGAAGCATGGGCTAAAACCCATTAGCTTGATAGGCAGCTCATCTTTCTCCAGCACCTCATTCATATACATCGCCGCCATAGGATGCTCGCTAGTAGCTATTAGATACAGGTCCTCACCCTCCAGCTTATATATAGCGTCTTCAAAATCGCTTAGGCTAGTTACACCCATGTACGCCTTCCTATTCATCAGTGGAGGCGGATAGACAGGGATGTAGCCTTTAGACGTTAAAAAGTCAGTGGCATAATTAATTAGGGCCATCTGTAGATATACAAGGTCACCAAGCATATAGTAAAATCGTGACCCCGCTATCTTGGCCGCCCTAGCTGTATCAGTGAGGTGCGTCTTATCACCATAATCCGCATGGCCAGTCACCTCATAATCTATGACCTCGTAATCAATATCGAAACCCTCGACCTCCCTAAGGAATTGGTCGAGGTGCCTCCTCATCACCTTAGGCCTACCCCAATACCTAAGGGGCCTATTCCCAGACTCATCTGCACCGACGGGTACATCCGGATGTAATATATTCGGGATATTCAGTAGTATGTTGTCCAGCTCCTGCTTAAGAGAGTTATATTTGGCCTCGAGCTCAGCTATATGTCTAGACAGCTGCTTAGCCTCATTTATAAGCTTCTCCCTCTCCCCCGGATCAGCCCTCGGTATCGCCTTATTTATTAAATTCCTTCTATGCCTCAACTCATCCAGCTCCATCCCCATCTTCCTAATATCCCTATCGAGGTCCCTAGCCCTATATACAGGCTCCGCCGATAAACCCCTAACCTCCATATTCCTAACCAATACACTAATATCATTCCTCAAGTAGTAGAGTATAGACCACATCTTCATGGGGTGGACACCATCAATCCATTACACACGGGGAATATTAAATTCATAAATGAATTTAAGGATATAATAAAGATTAACGACGCCCAACTCCATGGGCGATTAGAGCTCTAAACAATGGATTAGGCTTCAACGGCCTAGAGGTGAATTCAGGATGGAACTGACTACCTATGAAATAAGGATGTAGCCTCCTATCCAGCTCCCCCAACTGCTTAATACCATCCTCAGACATACCAGTAAATAATAGTCCATGCTCCTCCAAAACATCGACATATTTAGGGTTAACCTCATACCTGTGCCTAAATCTCTCATATATAACCTCCCTACCATAGACCTCAAACGCCAGGCTCCCCCTCTTCAATATAACTTTATGGGACCCAAGCCTCATAGTGCCTCCATATCTATCCTCACTCAAAATCTTAGCCTGCTCAGGAAGAATAGTTATAACTGGATGGGGTGTCTTCCTATCAACCTCAGTTGTATGAGCCTTCTCCAGTCCAACAACATTCCGGGCAAACTCAACAACCATCAATTGGAAGCCATAGCATAGACCTAATATGGGTATAGAGTTCTCCCTAGCATAGTTAATTGCCATAATCTTACCCTCTACCCCAGTAGCGCCAAAGCCACCCGGAATAATAATACAATCCACATTATCAAGCTTATCCAGTAGGCTCGGGTCCTCCTCAATATCGACAGAGTTAATATACTCGAACCGGGGCTTAAAACCTAGATAGGCAGCACCATGTTTAACCGCCTCTATAACCGATATATATGCGTCTGGGAGACTATACATACCAGTCCTAAAGTATTTACCAACAATACCTACCCTAACCACCTTACTAGAATTCTTAAGTGTATCAACAAACTTCTCCCAATCAGATAAGTCACTCTCAATAGGCCTCAAACCAAATTTCTCGAGTATCCTATCCCCAAAACCCATCTTCTCAAAAATAAGTGGGAGCTCATAAACCACCTCCAAATCCGGGGCCGAGAAGATATCACGCTGATCCACATTCGTAAATAACGAGATCTTAGCCCTCCTAACGTCATCCAACTCCCCCTCACACCTAGCCACAATGAAATCTGGCTGTATACCTATAGCCCTAAGCTCCTTCACGGAATGCTGGACAGGCTTAGTCTTCATCTCACCCAAAGACTTCAATATAGGTACATAAGCAACATGGACGAATAGAACCCTACCAGGGTTCTCCATCCTCATCTGCCTAGCGGCCTCAAGAAATAATATGTTTTCATAGTCACCCACCACACCACCTATCTCAACCAGCGTAAAATCACATCCACTCTCCTTAGAAACCCGATATATCCAATTCTTAATCTCATCCGTGACATGGGGTATCGGCTGAACAGTCTGACCTAAATAGCGGCCCCTCCTCTCCTTCTCAATAACCGAGTAATAAATTTTCCCACTAGTTATATTATGATCCCTAGACAATGTAATGTCAAGAAACCTCTCATAGTGCCCCAAGTCTTGATCAATCTCCCCACCATCATCTGTAACCCACACCTCCCCATGCTCAGTCGGCCTCAGTGTCCCAGCGTCATAGTTAAGATAGGGATCTATCTTTATAGCAGTCACTGAAAAGCCTTTACTCTTAAGTATCTTACCTATAGAGGCCGTTATAACACCCTTGCCGAGGCCCGATACCACGCCGCCAGTTACGAATATGTATCGAGTCATAATAAACATATCTGGAGATGGTGAATAAATATTTTTGCCAGGCACCCGAGAGAGGCAGTCTAGATATTAACAATGTTATATATTTTAGGGGTCATGGTTTTAATAAATGCTAAATTATTAATATTCCTACTCATAATATTACCCGATAAATATTATTTGATTCAATTAGGGAGGCGGTTTCATGGAAGAACTTGAGTTAATGATAGGTGGTCCCCAGGGTTCGGGGCTTGATACGACCGGCCAGATACTAACATCATCCCTGGCCTACATAGGGTATGGAGTCATATCTGATAGAGAATATTATAGCAACATCACTGGTAAGCATAGCTATATACATATGAAGGTCTCACCAACCAGGGTCCCATACGACCTATCCTACCCCGTTAAGCTACTAACAGCCATAGATGCCGAGACCTTATACCACCACTACAACGACCTAGATGAAAATGGATATATAGCCCTAGACAGTAGGGGGTTGAATACCACATTAGATAGGATAGTCACCATAGAATCGTATACGAAGAAATTGATAGGGGAAGACCTTAACAATAGGATAGGTAGCACCAAGCTCGAGGATATAGTCCAGTATCTAGAAGATGATCTAAGTGTAACAGCCATCCTATTAGACTATAAGTTGATACTCGATAGGCTCGTCGATAAATTCGGGGTGGCCGCCTCACTAGCATCGAGATACCTAAGCTCCATCCCGATGGGTGTAATTTCAGGCCTAATGGACATACCTCCAGAGGCCATCGAGTATGGCGTCAGGAGAAGATTCTATGGAAGAGAGAAAATCATAGAACACAATGTATATCTAATTAATACGATTTCGGAGGAGATCAAGTCGCAGTACGGAACACCCCTCAAACTACCTGAACCCAAGCTAGACATGGATGAAGTTATGGTCGTAAGCGGTAACGATATAGTTGCGATGGGCAAGGTGGTTGGGGGACTGAGATTCCAGAGTTACTACCCAATCACACCAGCCGCCGACGAAAGCTTCTTCATAGAGGCAAACCAAAATCTGGGCGGCGATAAGGGAGGTATAGTAGTATTCCAAACAGAGGATGAACTCGCCGCAATAGCTGCAGCCATAGGGGCCTCATTAACAGGTGTTAGGACGGCGACCGCCACAAGTGGGCCTGGCTTCAGCCTCATGGTCGAGGCTCTGGGATGGGCTGGAAATAGTGAAGTACCGGTAGTAATAACTTATTACCAGCGTGGTGGGCCTGCCACCGGATTACCGACTAGGGGAGGGCAGTCAGATCTACTATTCACAATGTTCGCTTCCCACGGCGAGTTCCCAAGAGTAGTTTTAACATCTGGTGACCATGAAGAGGCGTTCGAGGATTCGATAATCGCGTTCAATCTAGCCGAGAAATATCAGGTCCCAGTCATACATCTACTGGATAAATACCTAGCCAACTCCATAGCAACTATAAAAGTGCCGGATCTAGATGTATATAGGATAGATAGGGGCTTGATCCATAGGGGAGATGGAGACTACGTTAGATTCGATACCACTAAGATAGTCTCCCCAAGGGCATTCCTAGGCGACAAGGCAATCATTTGGTACACTGGTAATGAACATACCGAGGAGGGCCACAATACTGAAGACCCGATTCTTAGGGAGAAGATGTATAGGAAGAGGATGGAGAAGCTCAAGCTAATATTGGAGGAGACGCCGAAGAAATATATGTATAGATACTATGGGGCGGAAGACCCAGAATATATATTACTTGGATGGGGCTTCGTCAAGCATACATGCATATCCGCGGTTAAAAGCCTTGAAAGGGAAGGATATAGAGGTGGATATCTACATATAAAGATGTTTACACCGTATCCCGAGAAGGATGTAGCCAATATACTAAGGAAGGTTGATCCAAACAAGATTATAGCTGTAGAGAATAATATAATGCTACAGGCTGGTATGGCTACAACGCTATACACAGGGATAAAGATCAGGAGGGGTGTCAAGAAGTATACTGGGCGACCCATATACCTCCATGAGCTGCGCGAGGCAGTGATAGACTTATTAAGTAATGAAGGTAAGGAGGAGGTGATATTGACATATGGTAGTTGATCTAAAGTCGTTAAGAACCGATGTGTGGGTTGATTGGTGCCCAGGCTGTGGAAACTTCGGTATACTAAATGCAACACAGAGAGCAATAGTCGAACTAGGGATAGAGCCAAATAAGATAGTTATAGTCTCAGGCATAGGCTGTTCAGGTAAGACCCCACACTTCATCAATGTAAATGGCGTCCATACACTCCATGGCAGGGCAATACCATTCGCGACGGGGATAAAGATAGCCAACCCAGAACTAACCGTAATAGTACATGGTGGCGATGGAGATCTACTTGGAATAGGTGCAGGGCACTTCGTAGCCCTAGGCCGGAGGAACCTAGATATAACGGTCGTCATGCATAACAACGGGGTATATGGACTGACAAAGGGGCAGGCATCACCGACACTATTCCGGGGAGAGCAGACCAAGGCACTACCCAAGCCAAATATACAAGATGCAGTCAACCCAATCGCACTAGCCCTAGCATCCGGATACACCTTCGTCGCGAGAACCTACTCACTCAATATAAAACACTACGTCGAGACCCTAAAAATGGCGATTCAGCATAAGGGAAGCGCATTTATAGATGTACTCCAGCCATGCGTAGTATATAACGATATCTACACCAAAGATTTCTTCAAAGAGAGGATATATGTATTGGAGGAGGATGGTTGGGATCCCGTCGTCGAACCCGGAACCCCAATGGAGACTATAGAGGAAAAAATCAACAACGCTATCCAGAAATCCCTAGAGTGGGGCGACAAAATACCCATCGGAATATTCTATATGAATAAAGCCGTGCCTGAATTCGGGGAGAGGCTAAACACATTAATAGATAACTATACTTTAATACCCCCGGCAAAGCAGCCAATAGCCAGAGAAGATGGTAAACCCATAATCACCAACCAAGACTTCAGAGAACTCTTCTCAAGATATATAATAAGGAGAAGGTAGGACAAGGCCACTAATCAGACTTGGATACACCGACCATAGTGACATAAGGATAGATTTTAATCTAGATAAGGCTACTCCCTTAACGCCGCAGCAATAGCCTCATCGAGAATATCCAGACCCTTCTCCAAAACATTTATATCAATATTTATCGGCGGTATCAACCTGATAACATTACCATAGATACCTGCCTTTATCAGTATTAAGCCTCTAGATAAGGCCTCCCTAACGATTCTATCGCATAACTCCCTCCACGGCTCCCTACTCCCCCTATCCTTAACGAGTTCAATAGCCTTCATGGGACCTAGACCCCTAAAATCCCCAACCACATCATATTTATCATAAATTTCTCCAAGCCTCCTATCCATCACCTCAGTAACCAACTTTGAATGATCCAGCGAAGCCTCTATCTCGGAGATGGTTGCAAGAGCCGCCGCCGCAGATAATGGATTCCCACCAAATGTACCACCTATCCCCCCAACATGAATAGAGTCTAGAACATCGGCTCTACCGATAACAGCGGATATAGGAAGCCCCGAAGCCATGGCTTTAGCAGCTGTAACTATATCCGCCTCTATATCAAAATGCTCTATAGCGAACATCCTACCGGTTCTACCAAACCCTGTCTGGATCTCATCCGCGATCAAAATTACACCATATTTATCTGCAACCTCACGGAGACCCTTAACGAACGTCTTAGGCGGAACTATATACCCACCCTCACCAGCAACAGGCTCGAATATAATCGCCGCCGTCTCATCCGGACTCACATACGTCTTGAAAGCCCTTTCAAGAAAATCTAACGCTATAATTGCACACTCCTCCTCATCCCTAGAACCAAATGGACATCTATATGGATATGGATATGGAAGCCTCACGACACCCGGGGAATATGCATAGAAGCCATATTTATATGGATAGACTTTACTCGTCAATGACATAGTCAGTAGAGTTCTTCCATGGAAAGCATACTCAAAAGTTATTATACCCATAGCTTTCCTAAAATATCTAGCGACCTTAACAGCATTCTCGACAGCCTCAGCACCACTATTCAATAAATAAGCCTTACCCGGCCTCCTCACAGGAGTTATCGAGACAAGCTTCTCAACAAGCTTGAGATAAGACTCATAACTCGCTACATGGATACATGTATGCAACAGCCTAGACGCCTGCTCCACGACAGCCTCATAAACCTTTTTAGGCACATGACCAATATTTGTCACCGCGATACCAGTCGCAAAATCTATATATACATTACCGTCGACATCAATAACATAGGGTCCTTCAGCCCTATCAACAACCACCGGCGTAAATTCAAATAGACCCTTAGGAACATACTTTCTCCTAAGCTCCAGCAACGCCCGCGACTTAGGGCCCGGAACCTCGGTCTTGATAAGTGGGACCTGCATTATATACCACCAGCCAATATGTAAATAAAACTATATCCCATAAATATATAAATATCTTAATTTATTCCTAACAAATATTCTTTAGACTTAATAATGTAAAGAATTATAAACCTTTATTTGAACAGAATAATCTCCCTATCCTCATCAGGCAGATACGCATATAACTCTTTCTTAACCTCCTTATCCTCTATGGCCAGATACCTCCCCTCACCCTTCAATGGTATTAAGAGAAAACCTCTAACCACACCATCCCTACTCTTTATATAAATCTTAAACTTATTCTCAACCCTCCTCAAAGTCTTCGGGTCCCTATACTCGACCATAGCGTATTCACCGGACTCAATGAACGTCCTAACCTCCATCCTCCCCCTACTACTATATGTAATAGACTTCTCTATAGGCATGGCTCCCCCCAAAATAAACTTTTAATAAACTCAATTTATATTTATGAAAAGATTTATTTAATGGATAAAAGCTGGAGATGAATCTAAATGGATATGCCTCTTCCAGGCCCATGGATCATTCTTCAGGAGGCTGCAGACCAGGCCCAGCCAACCATACAAGAAATAATAACCTCCTACATCAATACACTAATGCCAATATTTATACTCATCATAATAGGAGTCATACTAGGTATAGTTGTTGATAGAATCTCCCAAGATAGAGTCATTAAACTATTCAAGGATAATTGGGTCGTACTATTCTATGAAGATGTCGATAAGAATGGTCTTAACGAGGCATACCTAGGCAAGATCAGAATACCTCCAAGGTCCGAAGGTGCGTTTGAGATAGACTATTCAATAAAAGCCATAGAGAACCCGATTAAGCTCATAGGGTATCTAAAGAGGGCATACTATACCACGGGTAAAGAGAAGTACCTTGAGAGGGCTAAGGAGCTATACGAAGAACTAACGAAAGAGAATAGGATTGATATAGAGTTCGATAAGATAAAGTATGACCCCTTCTCGGAGCCGACGGAGGCCTCGAAGAAGATTTATAAGCAGAATATAAAGGATATCTACGCGATAGTCAGGTTCGAGGAATACATGACTGATGAAGAGCTTAGGGATAAGCGTAAGGAATTAGAGAAGATATTCCACCCAGGGCCTCTTAGGAGGATGAAGAGGGCTGCCTCCAACTTCCTATCCCTAGTCAAGGATAAGTTAAAAACAGCCTTCGGAGTCATAACCACGACTATAGCTAAAGTAGCGCCAATCACTCCCGATATATCTAAGGAAGTACAGAAATATGGTGAAGCCGCTATAGGTAAAGTAGGCTCCTATGAAGCCCTCCTCGAAAACAGTATAGGTAAGCTTGTAAAGGTCCAGGTCAATGACGTCGATAAAGTCGTTAGATACTATAATGGGGTCTTGAGAGAATACTCACCGAACTTCATAGCCGTATATAATGTAGACTTCCCAATTGATGAAGAGGCCGTATTCATCGGTGAAAAGCTTTTAGACGAGTTCCCAAGGGAGAGACTAGATTTCCATGGATGGGAACTGAATGAGCCTCAGCACATCGAGATAATCAACTATAGATATGAAGGTGGCAAAGTAACATTCGATATAAAGAACATTCATAGGGACCACATATATATAGAGAAGATAATTATTGCCGATAAAGAGATAACCCTCGAAGACCCTAACTTCACACCCGGCGAGGTTGAACATGTAGAGGTAGATGGTATTGAAGATGGAGAGCCTACGATTAGAATCCTTTATAAAATTATAAAGGTTGCTGATGTAATATGGCCGAATTCTAAGGCGAAGGTCATCGGGGCTGGTGAGCCTAGCGAATCACTAGTCGAGGGAATATTCAAGAAATTAGAGAGGATTAAAGAGAAGGCTAGCTAACAGGCTTATAAACAATACCTAGTTTATCAGCATATGAGAAAGCCATCTTCATCTCCTCACGAGTAGGTCTCCTCGCTATATCTCTGAACCTATCGGGCTCCTTGACAACCAAATACTCCGGCCTATACTGACCCATGATATTGACCAAGACCCTAGGAATATTATTGGCGATCCAGTCGAGAACCTTCTTAGTGCAACACTCCACATGGTTAGGCATAACCAGATGCCTTATAATCATGTCAGAACCATAATCATAGACAATCTTATGATTCCTAGATACCACATCGAAGTATCTCTTTATCCTACTATATCTAATGGCACACTCATTATTACCATACTTGAAATCAGGCAACCATATATCGATAATATCTAGGAGGATCTCTAGGGCCTCAACAGTCATATACATATTGCTATTCCAAAGGAGTGGGACATTATTATCCATATATCTGAGGGACTCCACAATCACATGTAGATTCTGATCCGGGTTCCCACCTACATAATTAATATTCCTAACTCCTTTTCTATACAGTGAGGAGGCTATATCGGCGAGCCTCCTAGCATCAACAGTCACACCATTAAATGGATCCCTACTTATATCGTAGTTCTGGCAGAAGACACATTTAAGGCTACATCCAGTGAAGAATATAGTGCCCGATGGAACCAGGGGGGCCTCCTCACCCAGATGTGTAAATGCAGACCCTACTCTTGCGACATGGTCGAGGCCACAGAACCCTCTCCTCCCACCAAGCCTATCAACTTCACACATATGTTCACATAATCTACAGGGCGACAACAATCTATATGCAAGCTCAATCTTAACATCTAAGAAACTCGTCTTAGGTATAGACAAGTCATCCAGCTTCGTCTCACCATCCCTAATCTCCTTATATACACTGAGGAACTCATCCCTAAGATTATTATGTATAACCCATAGCTCATCCAAATCCATGGAGGATAGATCCAAGTCTCCATCTAGACCGACCCTCTTGCATATCAGATACTTAGCCGGTCTATAACCATTCATAACCTGATAATACCATGAAAGCCTATTCCTAACCTCCACATCCATCCACACATCGAGGGCGTCGGGCCTCACGAGATATGGATAATACAAGTCCACCAAAAATCTACACCCAAATAATGATTAGGCAGAGCCTACACTTATTAAAATTCAGTCTAGCAAATATTACACACTCAATGTAAACCTACCTTCTTCGCGAAGAACTCGTTAATCCGGGACAGATGCTTAATCTCATCCATTATATCACCCCTAACCTCATACTCGAGGAATACGCCAGTCCTACCGTGCCGACTCCTCCTTGTAAGAACCGAGACCCTCTCCCTAAC
>WAMZ01000081.1 GCA_015522055.1 Candidatus Geothermarchaeota archaeon | reverse complement strand
ATCTAGAGGTATATAAGGGTGAGCTGCTGGTACTACTTGGGCCAAGTGGTAGTGGTAAATCGACTCTATTGAGGATAGTCGCTGGATTGGAGTATCCGACTAAGGGAAGGGTCTATATGGAGGGAGTTGATATTACAGACCTCCCACCATATAAAAGGGATACTAGCATGGTATTCCAATCATTAGCACTCTTCCCCAATATGACAGTATTTGATAACGTGGCCTACGGCCTCAAGATCAGGGGCCTCCCCCGGAGTGAGATAGAGAAAAGAGTTGATGAAGTGCTAGAACTTGTTAGAATAAAGGAGCTTAAGGACAGGAGGGTCACAAAACTATCAGGAGGCCAGATGCAGAGAGTGGCTATTGCTAGATCCCTAGTCCTACATCCTAAGGTACTGTTACTGGACGAGCCACTGGGTGCATTGGACCTTAAGCTGAGGAAGGAGCTCCACGTCGAGTTGAAACGCCTCCATGAAGAGGTTGGGAATACATGGATATTTGTGACCCATGATCAGGAGGAGGCTCTAACCCTAGCAGATAGGATAGGCATCATGAATAATGGAGCTATAGAGCAGATAGGTGATAAATGGGATTTATATGAGAAGCCGGCCACCAAGTTTGTGGCGGAATTCATCGGCGAGACGAATCTGATAGTGGGTAGGGTGGTATCTCTGTCGAAAAATATTATCAAGGTGGATTGGGGGGGTGTATCGATAGATGCCCCGGTAATCAAGGGAGTATCCATAGGTGATGAAGTATATGTGAGTCTCAGACCTGAATACATATATGTATCGGATACACCCATACACAGGGAGGGAGGCTTCAATATTCTGAGGGGCTTGATAATCGATGAGATATTCAAGGGGTCATATGTAACATACTATGTGAAGTTGGGGAATGGGGAGGTTATCAAGGCAACCCTCTTGAGTAAGGATGCGGAGTATGATGTAGGCGACAAGGTTTACATCTCATGGGAATATGATAAAGGGGTGACGATAAAGGATTGAGTAACAGCCTAGAACCTGAGGGGGTGTTTAGACGGTTTAAGTACATTATAAAATATCTTGCTGGAAACCTCCCCAGTCTAGCATATCTACTACTATTATTTTATTTACCGATCGCCATTCTATTCGCAATAAGCCTCACCAGACCAAGGAAATATATTGTTACATGGGAATTCACACTCGAGAATTATGTTAAGGTATTCCTGGAGCCTACTTATTATAGGGTTCTATGGAACACATTTGTTATAGTATCGGTGGCGACTATTTTATTGATAGTCGTGGCATACCCAATAGCATATTATCTAGCCAGGATAGCCCCAGCTATAGGTGATAAATTATTGCTGTATATGATTATTCCAGTTGAGGTCAATTATCTGATTAGGATCTATGCATGGCGGGTAATACTAGGTGAGAATGGGTTACTAAACATGCTCCTAATATCACTTGGTATAGTTGAGAAACCACTAACCATATTTTTCTATAGCTGGTTTGCCGTGGTCATCGTCATAATACACGAGTATCTACCCTATGTCGTCGTCCCATTCTATCTAAATCTACGGGGAATACCCCGTGAAATCTATGAGGCGGCCATGGATCTTGGGGCGACTAGACTACAGATAATCAGGACTATAGTCCTACCAATGAGTAAGCCGGGGCTACTCTCCGTCATATTCATCGTATTTATACCTACCTTGGGAGAGTTCGCGATACCGTCGCTCGTGGGGGGTCAGACAGGCCTTATGATTGGCAACTTGATAGATAGGTATCTATCACAATTCAACTTGGCCATAGGAGCCACCCTAAGCTTCTTTCTCCTCCTTTTCTCTATCATAATATCGGCTATCATGATAAGGATATTCGGTTACGAAGCACTATATACAAGGTGATTGGAATGGGGGAAGCATTAGACAAGTTAATAAGTTATTGCCTGGCCGCATACACATTTATAGTTATAGGCTTCTTCATATACTTCCCAATAGCCATACTTTATGTATACAGCGTTAACGACACCCCATATTTCATACCGGAGTGGAGGGGCTTTACCCTGGAGTGGTTCGCTAAGATAGTTCAGAGGCAGGACCTATTGGCATCCATATGGAATAGCCTAATAATAGCGGTTTTCGTAACGTGTATATCCATGGCTATAGCCATCCCACCCTCATTCTATCTAGTTAGGAGGAGAGGGCGAATCAGAGACATATACTTCCTATACACTATAATACCATTCATAGTGCCTTGGATAATCATAGGTGTAGCAGACTATATACTGTTCTGGTATCTAGGCATAGAGAAAAGCCTAATGACGGCGGCGTTGGCCCACGTGGTGTACAGTATCCCACTCGTAATAATCATATTGACACCCAGGATATATAGTTTGGACCCAGCCTTGGAGGAAGCGAGTATGGATCTAGGTGCGGATGAATTAACGACATTCAAGAATATAACCCTACCATTAATAGCACCCTCAATAGCATCTGCAGCCATAATTACTTTTGCATGGTCATTCGACAACTTTATCGTGAGCTACTTCACATTGGGCAATGAACTAACTTGGCCGGTCTGGGTATTCTCCGTCATAGGGAAGGTACCAAGGATTATGCCAGTCATCAACGCCATGTCAGTAATAGTTATCACAGTCTCCAGCATAGCAATATATATTCTTGCAAAGAAGGGATTGACGGAATTGATATAATTCTATGATGGTAAATATATAAATAATATATAGAAAAAACATCTATAATATTGTATAAAGGGGAGGGTGATATCCATGCCGACACTTAGTACTGGACTCGTAATAGCTGGTGCCTATGCCGACAAACTTAGACGGACACTGTTCGCCCAGCTCTCCGATAAAGTTAAGAGCGGTGAGCTAGAGAGCACGGAGGTGGCTAGGGCGGCGGCCGAGGTAAACCAGCTGCTATACAATATACTTGTGGAGGATCTGAAAATAGATAAGGGTGATGTGGTTAGGATTAGGATAGAGTACGATATAGGGGACGGGGAGATCAGGTGGAAGAAGGATACACTGAGTCTAGAGGTTTTCAAGAGGCTTGACCAGAATCAGGTGGATGAAGCTGTGAAGAAGAGGGTGGCCTAGGGACACCTTATTTATCACCAACTTTTAATCATCCACCCATAATCATTATTATTTTTGGGTATGCATAGGCATAAGTTAGAGGTCATCGCTAGGCAAGCTACATATCTAGGCCACTGTACGTTCTGCGACAATGTAATGATAAGATTCAAGATAAACCCCTTTGAAGACCAGACGGATGAGTATCCCAGGGAGTTTAGGGAGAAGATGGATAGATTAGCCGAGGTTATAAATGCAGTAGCCAATAGGTATAGGGATATGGAGATAGTTATATTAGATGGAGCAAGCATAACTGGTCTATTGAAGATGATTCGATATAGGTGTAGTAGAGACCCCATATTCATATTGGATGGGAAGGTTATACATAGTGGCTCAATACCCGGCTACACAACCTTGGCCAAGATAATTGATGCCTACCTATTGAAGTAATTTTTTATAGCCTTCAGTATACGAATTCATCTATATCATACTCGGCCACTACAGGTGAGTTAGGGGGATCGAACTTGAGTTTCCAAGTCAAGTCGCTTATCTGTCTATCCATCTCCTCCATAGTGAGTGAAGTCAAGCCATACTTGAGCGATAGATATCTATATGGAGACTCCTCCCTAACCTTCAATCTACTTAAATATATTATGTCCCTACCATCCAATGGCATCATATTGAGGACCTCTGCGGTCTTCTGTACATGATCGTCATAATACTCTCTGCCCCCCGCCCCTATCAATACTATCACGCCGACGTTGATACCCGCTTTCTTGAAGAGTTTTACATACTCCACAGCCTTCGATGATGGCCCCGGCTTATTAAGTATTTTAAGAACGTCATCACTACCACTCTCAAGCCCTATATAAACCCGCTTCAGCCCCTTCCTCCTAAGTTTACGTAGTTCATCGATGCCCTTGGGCTTGTGGAAATAGTCTGTAAATGCATAGAATCCCTCGATACTATCATGATCAAGATACTCCAGAGCTACATCCATATATTCGTATAGAAGATCAGTATCAGCTATCAATGCGTTGGCATCCGCCAGGAAAACCTTCTTCCTTATCAATACTCCCCTTCCCATGAAGTCCCTAACCATAGCAACATGCTCTCTAAACTCATCTACACTCCTGATCCTAAACCTCCTATCCCTATAGAATGTACAGAAGCTACATTTATTGTAGGGGCAGCCTATAACGGGTTGGAGTACTAGTGATAGATATTGGTCAGGCGGTAGAATACTTATAGGTAAATATATCTTCCTAAATCTGTCTGCGTCAACCTCCAACCTCCAATAATTCATATCAAATACCCTATCTATAACCTCTGTAACCTCATCCTCATCGACACTGTTGAGTATAGTCCCGAGCCTCCAATGTGTATATTCCACAATCCTCCTCTTCTCCTCATCATCCCTAAGCCTTCTAAGGAATCTTCTGTGGGGCCTGACACTGAGCCACTTCTTCTCAACAAACTCACCCGATAAACCTCTGACGAACAACCTATCATTATAGTATATGAAGATCGGCCTACCCTCAAGGTCGAATACATATACCTCCTTACCTACATGTATCCTTAGGCTATCATCATATAGCCAGACCTTACCCTTTAGGCCATCGGCACTTAATACATCGATCTCATACCTAAGTGTTGAAGACATCCCAAAAATATTATTACGGAATCATAATTATTTTTGGATTAAGCCTTACATTTATGGACTACATATACCATATATCTTAAATCACGGATTGTTATCTAATTAGATATTGGTGTATCCGCTATGAATCAAGCCAGTGAATATGACGCCATAGTTGTTGGAGCTGGTATAGCGGGCTTGTCAGCAGCACTATATTTATCTAGGCAGGGGCTGAAGACCCTTGTAATTAGTAAGGACTTGGGAGGCCAGCTATTAATGGCGGGAACCATAGAGAACTATCCCGGTATAAAGGTTACGAGTGGAGCGGAGCTGGCGATGGCTATAGAGGATCAGGTAAAGACATTCGGTGGAGAATTCAGATATGGAGATGTCGTGAATAAGATTGAGAGACTTGAGGATGGAAGGTTCATGGTCTCCACCGAGATGGGTGCAAATTATATATGTGAAGCAGTGGTACTGGCATTCGGTAAGATACCTATTAAGATGGGTATAGAGGGGGAGAAGGAGTATGATGGTAGGGGAGTCAGCTACTGCTCCATATGCGACGGCCCACTATTCAAGGGTAAAGTCACTGCAGTCGTTGGAAAAGGTATACAAGGCCTGGATGCGGTCCTCCACATGGCTGAATTATCCCCAAAGATATACTATGTAACACCTACAAAATTGTTTGGCGAGGAGGAGTTGATAGATGCCGTCAAGTCCCTAGATAACGTTGTAATCATGGAGTACCACAGGCCTGTAAAGGTATTGGGTGACGGAAGTAAAGTGACTGGATTGCTCGTCGAGGATATTAAGAATAAGGTCGAGAAGGAGATCCAGGTCGAGGGAATATTTGTCGAGTTAGGATATGAGGCCAAGACGGACTTTGTAAAGGGCCTAGTAGAATTGAATGAGAAGAATGAGATCATCATCAATAAGATTGGTGAAACAAATGTAGAGGGTCTATTCGCTGCTGGAGACGTCACCGATATACCCTATAAACAGGCAGTTATATCAGCGGGTGAAGCCGTGAAGGCCGCGTTATCCGCATTCAGCTATATACAGAGGAGGAGGGGCAGGAAGGGCGCGGTCCTAGGCGACTGGAGGAAGACTGGTAAGGTCAAGAAGGAGAAACCCGCTTTCAAACTGGGGCTATAGCCTCTCCAATTTATTTATACATAGGTTCATAACTATATCAGCGATATACTATTTTTCTATGCCGGTCGTCGATGTAGAGGAGAGGGACGGTATCCATATACTGAGGCTGAATCGACCAGAACGTCTGAACGCCTTCAACCTAGAATTAGTTGAGAGTTTAAGGCGCTATTTAGAGAGAGCTAGATCCGCCGAGGGAATTGTATTAACTGGTACTGGGAAGGCCTTCTCGGCTGGTGACGATATATATGAGATGTATAGTTTCAAGACGCTGGGGGATGCGGAGAATTTCTTCCAGACACTTAAGTCACTGATTAGGGAAGTCATCCATTATCCAGGGCCTATAGTTGCATGCCTCAACGGTTTTGCTGTAGGAGGAGGCGCCGAACTCATACTGTTAACCGATTATAACATAGCATTTAGAGATGTATGGCTATGGTATCCAGAATATAGAATTGGCGTCTATCCACCGATATTGCTCGCCATCGGCCCATTAATATTCGGACTTAAGGAGACGAAGAAGATAGCCTTCAACCTAGAGAAACTAGACGCCGATAGAGCCATGAAACTAGGTATATTGGATAAATTGGTGGATAGGGATAAGGATATCATCTCATTAGGTGTGGAGTCTGTCAAGAATATGTTGGGTATAGGTAGAGAAGGCTATATCTATTCAAGAAGGATATTGGCGATGCATTATGAAGGACTTATATACAAGGTTATTGATACACTGCCAGATGCCGTCATGAAGCCTAGGGCTAAGGAATTGATGCGTCTATTTATCGAGAAGAAGCTCGGTTAATTTTAATCAATTGCCTAACAAAAATTTACATATAAACCTAAAACTTTATTAAATAAGATGGGCAACTATATTATTCTACCGTGGAAAGGATGAGTGTAACCTGGCATACTGACCTCGATTATAAGATGATTATAAGTATTATGGATCTGTATCACAGTGACCCTACTAGGCATTATGAATTAGCCGATAAGATACTCCATAATATGTATGAGACGAAGGCTACTTTTAATGTGGAGGATAGTAGGATAAGGGGTTACTGCCTTTATTATAAGTTATGCGATGAGCCGACCATCGATATATATGGGAGCATCGATATCAATGAGCACCTAATGCCCCTCATATCTGACCTCGGACTGAGGGAATTCAGTATAACTATACCAGAGCATATTGTTCACAGGTACCTCGGAGATATAAGGAGGAACCTGAATGTGGTGTCTGAGAAAATCCTTGACAAGATGGTTTCCACTAGATTACCTGAGATTGATGTAGGTGGATATGAAGTCGTAAAGCTTGAGGAGAGGGACATTAGGGAATTCATCTGGATCAAGAGACTAAGTGGAGTTGATTGTGAGGAGTCTGAGGCATTGAGACAATTAAATGAATATTTATATCTGGGGATCTATAGAGATGGAAAACTAGTCTCCATCGGAGCTGCATATGTAAGGTTACCCGAGATCTGGGCTATAGGAGGCCTATATACACATCCTGACTACCGTAACCTTGGTCTCGGAACAATACTATCGGCTGAGTTGACGAAGAGGGCTTGGTGGTCGGGTGCCAAGGCTGTATTGAAGGTTGAGGAGGATAATTTACCGGCCCTAAAAATATTTACAAAAACTGGGTATAAAGTGGTTGAGAGGGAGAGACATATAAAAATACGAGGGTAAATAGCTACTTAACCTCGCTATTTAGGTGGACTAGACTGCCGAATACGATAGTGGCTAGTGAT
>WAMZ01000080.1 GCA_015522055.1 Candidatus Geothermarchaeota archaeon | reverse complement strand
GAGTTTAATAAGTTTATTGAGCCTCTGGGTCTGAGGGTTGAGCGTGTAGAGGTTGAGATGGAGGGGGAGAGGTGGAGACATTATATTGTCAAGCCTATATATAGGTCTTTACTCACCGATATTAAGACCAGTGGCTTGAGCCAAATAGATATAGCTTGTCTCGCAGTATCCCTTGCATATATTTTATCGGGTGAGGGTGGGGCGTCTAAGAAGGAGGTTGTGGATGTACTCTCTAGGAAGTTTGGTAAGAATAGGGCTTTGATATCCCTCGGTAAGCTTATTAGGCTTGGATATATCTTGGAGAGGGATGATAGGCTTATGCCGGGTCTAAGGACTTATCTCGAGGTGGATGTGGATAAGTTCGGTGCATTGCTGGTTAGTAGGCTGAAGGCTAGCTCCGGAACTTCCGGAGGAGATTAATGTTCTCTCTTCTAATGATCTCTTCGTATAGTTTGTCAGAAGGCTCTCTATATCTTGTTAGTAGCTCCTCGATATCCTTATAGCTTAGGTTTTCGCTGGCTAGGAGTATGGCTCCAAGCCTGCCATTCTTAGCTATGATCTCCCCACTCTTTAGGATGTCTCTCCATACCTTGCTTCTCTTTAGCTGTTTGGGGTCACGCTTATACCTGTAGATTAGCGGTAATATCTCGTCTATATTCTTGATGGTTAACCCTATCTTATTCCCCCCGCATCTGGTGCATACCGGCTTTTCTGGTAAGTCCTTTATCCTGGCCTCCCATATGTTCTCTAGGCAGTCTAGGCATATGAATGTCCTGACCTCGTTGAGTAGCTTGACTTTCTTGGATAATATTCTTAGTTTCCTCCCCCTATCGACCTCTATAGCCTCAAACTTCACTTCATACCTCTCTAGGTAGTCCCTGGTTAATGGAGTCGCCTCATCATAGACCACTATATCTATCTCTCCCCCCTTTATCTTCGCTAGATAGTTTAGTGTTGCATCCCTATCATAGTCCTTTATACTGGTCTCTCTATACGCCTCTTCATATACGGGGGTGCCCTCCAATGCGTTCTTAAGCATCTCCGCCTCTCTCCTAGATAGAGATCTTTCCCTGGAGACTATCCCCATACGTCTAGCTACGTGGATAAGCCTCCATAGGAATATGTTACTCGATGTTACTGCTTTCCTGAAGTAGGTGTGGTAGTCCCATTTAGCCATTAATATTTCTTTTATATCTTTGGGTCTGAGCCCAACAGCTCTGAAGATTATCCTATAGGGTTCGCTGGAGACTTCCACCGTCTCTCCATACATGTCGAATAGAACTGTGGCTAATATGCTTGCTATACTTCTGTTTATGAGGGTGCCTCCATGTATATTGACGATTATCTTGTCTTGATACCTCTCTATGGTTATCGTCTTATCTGTTGGTAGCCTATACCCCTGTTTAACTGTCTCAATTAATATTTTTAATGCATCTCTTTCTAGACCCGCTTCTTTGGTGTATTCATCTATTCCTTGGTCCCCCTTAGCATGGTATGCCTCCTCTATCTCTCTCTTTAGTGCACCTACTTCTTGGGCAACTTCATATGGGACTGGTATCTCCTCGCCGACCCAATGGGGTATCGCGCCTATAAAGTCTTCCTCCGGCTTTACAAACACCTTATTCTTATATATTTGGATAATTCTCCAGGGCCTCCCACTTATAATGAATTTGGTATTGGGCTCTCCATAGACCGCGATGAACTCCTCATCTAGGACGCCTATGGGTGTCGTGGTCTCGTCGTCGATTACAAGGTATTGCTTTACCTCTGGTATCATTGATAGTACGCTGTAATAGTATTCGAATAGACGTCTCCTGTTTATTGGTCTCTTGATAAGGCCGGTGTCTGCGTCATAATAGATGTATCTATCGGTTAGGCTTGTTAGGAATCTAAGGACGTTCTCCAGTTCCTCTTTAGACATACCTCGATAGTATATGCTTCTCTTGACTATGCTGTATAAATCGTCTATATGTATACTGTTCTGCCGGGTTAGGATTCCAGCTATCTCATGGGCCAATACATCTATTGGTTTCTCAAGGATCTTTATCTCCTCCAACTCCCCCCTCATAACCCTATTCCTAATTATTAGAGACTCTAGATAGTCGTCTAGATCCTGTACGACCACCGCCCCTTTGGATACCTTCTCTATCCAGTGCCCGCTTCTTCCGACTCGCTGGACTAGGCGTGAGGCTTGCCTAGGTGAGTTGTATTGTATCACCATATCTATATGGCCTACATCTATACCTAGCTCCAGTGAGGATGTACATATTATTCCTCTTATCTTACCAGTCTTCAGCATGTTCTCTATCTTGACCCTTATATCCCTACTTAGTGACCCGTGGTGAACCATAATCGGTAATTCATCGTCATATAGGTATAGTCTACTTCCTAGGATCTCTGCCATAGGCCTTGTGTTGGTGAATACAAGGGTGGCTTTGTGTCTCGCTATGATATCCCTTATTGTACGGACCCTAGCCACTACGCTTGGGTAGGTGTATAGGCTTCCTGAGAGTTGATAGTCGAGGGGTTCTGGCTTGGGGTAATGTATATCTATCTTCATCATCTTGGTGATGTCTGTCGATACTATAACTCCACTCCTTCCCACCCCTACTAGGTATTCTAGAGCCTTCTCGGGGGAGCCTATCGTTGCCGAGAGCCCTATCCTCTGGTACTCACCTGCTTCATATGCCAGTCTCTCCATGTTTATGCTTAGCTGTACGCCTCTCTTGGACTCGATGAGTTCATGTAGCTCGTCCACAATTAGATACTTGATGGACTCGAGGTGCCTCCTCATTACCTTGGTATTAAGGAGTAGTGAGAAGGTTTCAGGGGTTGTTATGAGGATATCTGGGGATAATAATGCTTGGCTCCTCCTCTCCTTAGGTGGAGTATCTCCATGTCTGACCGTCGCCCTGAAGCCCAGCCTACCTGCCCACCATGATATGCGGTCTATAAGGTCTCTATTCAGGGCTCTTAGGGGGGTTATATAAACGAGTTTTATTCCCCCCACATGTTCTCTCATCATCTTTTGGAGGATCGGTAGTAGTGCGGCCTCGGTCTTCCCGCTCCCTGTGGGGGCCATTATCAGAGTATGCTCTCCCCTTAGGATGTGGGGGATGGCCTTTATCTGAGGCTCGGTTAGCTTATGGAATCCCCTCTCTCTTAGTAGGCTCTCTATCGCTGGCTCTAGCAGGCTCTTCATCTATGCATCCACTAAATTTATATCTATGGATGCCTTATTACTGCTACCTATCCTCCACTATAACCTCATCTATACTATGTAGTGATGCTCCATATTCCCTTAGTATTTTCTTCAGCTTATCTAGGTCTACATCTGAGCCGTATATCTTCATCCTTATGCTCTCCGTGTCTTGGTCCATCTCGACGATCTCGGTGATAACCTTGGATACACCACTAACATTGGAGACGATTCCTTTAGATAGATCCACTATTGATGGATTATGAGGCTTAAGGATATCGAGGGTTAAGAATTTTATTTTGGGTCTTTCCCCGTCTTCCTCCAACTCTTGTTATCCCCTCCAATCAATATATTTAGATAGGAATTAGTTAATTAATCTTTAACCATTATCTGCCAAATATTATATATATTATTATTGTTGTTAGTATTCCTATGCCCACCATTTTTAATCCTTCCATGATTATATTTTTCTCGGCCAGCATCCCCATCGATATACCTACTACAAATAGGTAGGCTAGGGCTGTACCTATGGATAGGTATATCCCCTCTATATCGGATATTATTTTGAAAATGCTGAATATGAGTGGTGAGAGTGTGAATAGGGAGGAGAGCATGGGGCTCATAGCATTGACTATACTTACATAAAAGATTGAGAATCTATATGCCTCTGCATATAGAGTGTCGCTTAGATCGCTGAGCATCGATTCCTCCAGCCTCTTCAGCTCTATATCCCTCTCCGTCTTCTCGGCTATCAGGGTTCCAGACATCCCTGAGATGCCCATAGCCAACGCCGTACTTACCCCTATCCCCAGTATTATCGAGGGATCTATTACACCCGAGAATAGGGATCCTGTTATCACGCCTAATACTGTTACTATACCATCGAAGGAGTTCATTACGAAGTATCTCCTTGCTATCTTATTCGCCTGTGTTATCTCAATATATCTCTTGTACTTCTCGAACATTTCAGTCTCTAAAAATAATCTTTATGGGTATACACCTACATATATAGGCTTATAGCCTGTTTAATATCCTCTAGTTCCTTATTTAACTTATCTATATCTCTTGATGTTAGGCTGTGGTAGTCTCTATATTTTGCAACGATATCCCTAATTCTATCCCTAATATCCTCCCTCCCCAATGCGGCAGCCACCCTATCATATGCACCTAGCTCTGTATATATATCGAATATCTTCTTTCTCTTCAAGATCCTGTGTATAATCTGTCTCTTCATCCACTCACTTGGCTTCCCCAGCTCCCTAAAGAAATCATCTCCATATATTGTAATCCCACCATATAAATGCCTGGCCACCGATATATCTTGGTCGTAGATAGTAGGTACCTTCACTCCTATCCCTTTATATGGATACTCGGTAGTGACTATCTTGATGTCCATATTCTCAATAAGTATCTTCTCTATATCGTTTCCATATACCTCTGTCGATAGTATCTCTTTTATCTTATTTATGTCATCCGTATCTGGGTACCGATTTAGGACTATTAATATATCATAGTCGCTGGCTATATAGATGTTTTTGAATTGGAGGAGGAAGAAGTTCCCGTCTGCAACGGATCCAGTTAGTTTGATGGCTAATATCCCATCTATCTGGTTTATGAGGCGATTCTTTAGTTTATATAATCTTTTTAGGCCGATTTCTTCAGGCCTATTCCAGAAGGTCTTCCTCAATTTACACCCAAGATATACATATCAATGCTTATTTATTAATACTTTTCAACATATTATATGTATGAATAGGATGAATATCCCTAAGGAGATTGAGGAGACTCTCAAGAAGCTTGGCTTGACGGGTAATGAGATAAAGGTATATATGATGCTCCTTAGCTCAGGCCCATTAACTGCTAAGGAGATCTCTGAATATTCTAATGTCCCTTTCTCAAAGATCTATCTAATCCTTAATTCACTTAAGAGGAAGGGGTGGATATCACACTCAGATTCAAGGCCTACCAAGTATTTCTCGTTATCCCCTGATGAGGCGGTTAAACGGGCTAGGATAAATATGGAGAGGGAGTGGGATGAGGCTGTGGGTAAGGTGACGCCGATTCTACAGTCGATATATGATACGACACATGTCAGTGAGGCTCCCGATGTATGGATAGTCAAGGGGGAAGAGAATATATCGTCTAAGGTATTCGACTTATTATTAAAGTCCCAATTTGAGTTGTTGATGGCTATCCATAGGAGGCTGGAGTCGCTCTTCGACCAGCTAACTATTATGGAGAGGCTGGGGAGGGCCTATACACCTAAACAGGTTAAGATACTGGTTCCGAGGGACCTCGTCGATGATGCAAAGTATTTGGCCAGGTTCGGCGCTGAGCTTAGGTATAGGGATGTATTGTTCGGGGGCGGTGTCATCGCCGATAATAAGGAGGCCCTCCTTCTATTGGGTGAGGATAGGGTTAATACCGCGATTTGGTCTACCCACTACACACTGATTTATCTTGCCAAGACATATTTTGATAAGCTGTGGGATACGGCTCAGACCGTAGAGGTGTAGCTCCGTTGGCTTTATCGGCGAAGATTTTCCGTCTAAAGGAGTATAATCCTATTGATGTAATAGCTGATAAGCTGGTTAACTACAGCCTTGTTGAGGAGTATGAGGGTGTCGAGCTGAAGAAGTACTTCGAGGATGTCAAGGTTATCGGCGTATTACTTAAGGCGTATTTTATCTTCGACGAGCCTAGAGTCCTTAATGTAGCTGGTGAGACGAAGGTTCTTCCCATTAGGAGGGAGGCCCTAGTTACTTTTAGGGATAGGGAGGGGGAGATAATCCTGACTGTCTTTGAGAAGAAGAATAGGGCGAATAGGATTGCAAACTTGATATCTGAGGTCTTATTTGGTAGGGTTGGTGTTGTCGTGGAGGCCAAGATTAATCATGAGATCCTTAAATCTATCCATGAGTCTAGCCCTGAGAGCACCAAGGTAATATATTTCGATAATGTGGATATACCGAATGTTAATAAGTTGGCTCTATATGGCGATGCATTGGCTGATACATCGTTGTATAAGATGTATCTTGATCATGGCCTAATCTGGTATGTAGTCTTCACCCATAGGGAGACTGGCTATATCGTGGGTATCACTAGAAACCTGATAGTTACCATGTTTAGTAAGATGACTTTGGATGAATTCAGTGACTTCATCGATAAATATATCTTGAATCTCTTTTAGTTGTATTATAAATTTGTGTAGTCTAGGTTTAATAGCCTATAGATTTCTTGTGCCCTCTTCTCTCCAAGCCCTTCTATGGTCTTGAGTTCGCTTAATGTAGTGGTGGCTAATGCCCGAATTGTCTTATAGTGGTTTAATATGTTTTTAGCCAGTCTGGGACCTATATTTGGGAAGCCTTGTAGGATGAACTCCAGCCTCTCCTTATCACTCAATACTTTGGGCTTATACCTGAGTGAGGCCTCGACCCTTCTTTTACCAACCAACTTCCTCCATATATAAATTAGGATTCTAGCCGTGTCCCCCTCATCCCTAGAGTATATTATAGGTATGTTGTAGTCTATTGCCATCGAGACCAATGCACCCAATATCGATTGAGGGTTACTGACTGTGTATAGT
>WAMZ01000079.1 GCA_015522055.1 Candidatus Geothermarchaeota archaeon | reverse complement strand
GTTGTAGAATGCCATTGTACCTAGCTCCATAAGACTCATTAGTAAGGAGCCGTCGCCAGCTATACTAATCACATCCTTACCTGGATTGGCTATTTTAGCCCCTAAGGCGGCGGGGAATGAGTATCCTAGGCTCCCGAATCCAGATGCATACAGATATCTTACATCTACATTTATGCCTATAATATCCCTGGCCCAGCTCTCATTCCCTCCTACATCCGTTGTGACCACGGATCCCGGCTTTAAATAATCTCGGATTATGTATAATGCATAGCCCATGTGGATCGGCTTCCTAGAGGAATGCTCCATAACCTCCTCCTTAAGCCTATCATCAAAGTCTCTCATAATACTTCTTGGGTCTATATCAATGGGTTTGGAGCCCCCTGCCTCCTCGAGTATAATGTCTAGAGCCTTGTATCCAGGTGTATATATTTCTAGAACGTTCTTCGATCCGGTTAATTTGTATTTTACTATGGAGTCCTTCTCTTCAATTATATCATATATGCCTCCCCTTATATGTATGCTTGGTAATATATGAATAATGTTTCTAGCCCTCTCCGCGGCCTTCATCAGTGATTTTGAATCTACTGAATCGGGTCTAACTCCTATTAGTATCAATGTATCGGTATCCTTAAGTACTACCTCAGCCGCTTTATGGAGAGCGAAGTTTTTTTCATAGTATCCCGAGAAACCGTCTATAGACTGTGGGACGGCGCCTAGGGATACCATGCTAGTTATGAATGGTGCGCCTAGGGTATATACTAGGTTCTTTAACTTATCTATAATCTCTGGATACCATGCTTCATCTCCGAATACCACGGTTACCTTTCCGACTATATACTGGTCTATATTGATGTGAGGTGGCTCTGCATCGGCATCCCCTATATCTATCCCCTTATACACAGTCTCTTCCCTTAGAATGTTCCTAGGTATCGCTATATGTACGGGGCCCTTCCTCCCCTTGTTACACGCCCTTATCCCATATTTGATGCCCTCCTCCACTTCTTCTGGGTCCTCTATGGTGTATGAAGCCTTGCATAGGGGGTGGCTCATCCAGTCTAGGACGCCGGATTCATCCACGCCATGAAAATCATATCTATGGTTGGGAGGCACCTCTCCAGAGATAAGTAGTAGTGGGCTGCTTGTCGTGAAGGCCTGCCCAAGCCCGGTTAATGCATTAGTTAGCCCGGGGCCAGCCGTGACTATTGATACGCCGACTTTATCTGATGACCTTGCATAGGCCTCCGCCATGAATGTGGTGGCCATCTCATGTCTATTTATGAATGCTCTTATCTTCCTACTGTCCTCGATTCCCCTAAAGATATGGTATATATGCGTTCCCGGTATACCGAATACCTCTGTTATATCCATATCCTCAAGGACCTTGGTAGCTAGGAGGCCAATATTCAACATCCATACACCCGCCTATCTATTATAGACCATTTAATATTAATTACTCCAATAGTGGGAAATTATTTGTATGAATATATTTGGCTATAGAAATAGGGAGATTCAAGTTATCAAGGGTGATATTACTGAGGTTGAGGCTGACGCTATAGTGAATGCGGCCAATAAATATCTTAAGCATGGCGGTGGTGTCGCATTAGCAATTGTCAAGAAGGGAGGGGATGTTATCCAGAAGGAGAGTAATAAGATCATAGCTGAGTATGGGCCGTTGGAGGTGGGGGAGGCCGTGGCGACTACTGCTGGGAATCTTAAGGCTAAGAAAGTTATCCACACCGTTGGCCCTGTCTATGGGGAGGGGGATGAGCGTAATAAGTTGATAAAGGCAGTATACAATAGTATGAGGCTTGCCGACTCCTTCGGCTTTGAGAGTATAGCATTCCCCGCGATATCCACAGGTGTATATCGGGTGCCAGCTGGTCTGGCGGCTGAGGCTATGGCTGAGGGGATAAAACTGTTTCTAGATGAGAATCCTGATACATCTATTAAGAAGATTATGTTGGTTCTATATACATCTAGTATCTATGAGGTCTTCCGGGATACATTCAAGAAATTATTCGGGTGACTTTGGGCCCAGTATATCCCTTATCTCATCCTCCGATATTGATATTATCTGTTCATCCCCGGGACTATAAGGCTTATATAGATTTATTCTTAGCGCCGATGCACGTCTATTCATATATGGGGGGCCAGTTCTCGAGAATAATGTTATAATCCTGCCACTATGCCTATATTCATAGCCGTTGGTCGGCTCATGTCCCCTAATAATGAGTCTCAAATCGTTCTGCCTCAGAAATTCAGTGGTTATATCGGGGCCAAATAGGTATCCAGCGCCTCTATAGCTAGGCCTGTATCCATCCTCCGCCATAGGGTCATTCCATAGTATCTCGGTGATTAGACTCCTATCAGGAGTCTTATAACTGTTTATATCTTTATGCTTTACGGAGATCCCTCCATGTAACATAACTACACCTGACTTGGTTAGACAGAGTAGGGGGAGCTTATCAAATATATCTAGAAACATTTTATATATTTCTCTCCATCTACTCGGGTATCTGCTACGGAGGTATATAGGGAAGTCGTGGGGGTATGGTAGGAGCCATTGTGGCGGCTCGTGATTCCCCCTGAGTAGAATTACTCTATCTTTATACATCAGTTGGAGTGTTATGAGGAAAAGTATGGTCTCTATCTGATACTCCCCTCTATCGATATAGTCTCCTAGGAATATTAGTTTCCCACCGCCTTCGATTAATTTAGGTGCATTAGCCTTATCAAGTAATAATGATAGTGTGGCTATGTCACCATGTATATCCCCGAAGACTAGTGCATCACCATCATCTAAGTATACCGCGGCTCCATCCCTGGATATGTATTTATCCATATTGTCTAAATAATCCATGTAGTCATTTAGGAAACTCTCTATCCTACTCTCATCGATGCTCCTTATACTCCTCAATATCTTGCTAATGAGGTCCATCGCCATATCTGCATCAGCTAAATAATATGTAGTATATAGCCTCCTCTAAAGCCTTATCGGCCTCTGCCATATAGGATCTTTCTATAGGCATAGAGGTCTAGGAAACCATGTCCACTGATATTCATCAATATAATCTTTTCTTGTCCCTTTTTCTCGTATTCTAGAGCCAAATCTATCGCCGCCCTTATTGCGTAGCTAGACTCTGGTGCTGGGAGCCATCCCTCTGTCTCCACAAATAGGCGGGCAGCCTCGAATACGGCCATCTCATCTATTGGATAAGCCACCGCATCTATCAAGTTATGATGGCGTAGTAGACTGATTATTGGTGCTGCTGCATGATATCTTAGGCCATCGGCCTTTATAGGCGGCATCCTAACCTTATGACCAAGTGTATACATTTTAAGCATGGGGGTGTATTCAGCGGTGTCTCCATAGTCATACCTATATTCCCCCTTGATTAAATTTGGTGCTGCCATCGATTGGGAAGCAACAAATCTAATTCTCTTACCCTTCTTCAGTACGTCGTGCATGAATGGTAGACTTATTCCTCCGAAGTTGCTCCCACCGCCTAGGCATGCCACGATGACATCTGGATACATATCTATCTTCTCGAACTGCTTCTTAGTCTCTAGACCTATAATCGTCTGATGTAGTAAGACGTGGTTGAGGACGGATCCTAGTGCATAGGCTGAGTTAGGCTTTTTAGATGCATATTCCAGCCCCTCCGATATGGCTAGACCGAGGGAACCCTCCTTCTCACCCCTTTTGAGCCCCTGTCTACCGGCCTCGGTTACACGGCTCGGTGAGGCATATACTTTAGCGCCATAGAGCTTCATAAATGTCCTTCTATCCTTCTTCCAGTTATATACGGATCTTACCCAGAATACTACGGCATCCAAACCGTTTAGCCTGGCTGCATATGACAACGCTGTTCCCCATTGCCCAGCCCCGGTCTCGGTAACCAGTGTCTCTATTCCTGCCTTTGAGGCGTAGTATGCTTGTGCAAGCGCGGTGTTTACCTTGTGGGAGCCGGTTGGACTAAGGTCTTCCCTCTTGTAAAATAGCTTAACCCGCTTAAGCTTAAGCCTACGCTCAAGCCTTAACGCCCTATATAATGGCCTTGGTCTACCCGCATGGATATACATCTCCCACAGTTCATCTGGTATCTGGATATACCGATCTTCCAAGTATTCCTGCTTATAGCATTGGGGTATCAATACCTCCTCGAGAAACTTTAGCCTAGAGCCGTCTCCAGGGTCCTTAGGTTTAGGTAGAGGCTCGGGGAGATCTGGTAGAATGTTATACCAATGTTTGGGGAGTTCATCCGGCTCAAGATCCACCCTATCTATCTCCATAGGACTTCCCCTACGATGATTATGGATATATATCTATTCGGGGTTTAAACAATGTATATCGGAATATATATTATGTAAATTTTTAATCGTGTGGATGTTTAGATATAAACCGCGATTGATATACATCCCTAAATGATTTATATCTCTCGATGTTCTCGCCTATCTGGGTATAGTGTTGTCTGGGGTGGTTTAATGTGGATAGGAGGCCATTGAGACTGATTACCTATGGATTATATATAGCAAGTATCGGTGGCGACTCCGGCGTTTCCGCGGCTGTTATAAATTGGTTGACTCAAGCCTCATTTGAGCCCCCATTATTAGTAATAGCTTTGAAGAAAGGGTCTACTATCAACCAGTTATTCAGGGAGAAGAGATACATGACTATAAATATTGTGCCCTCAGGGGACCTTGATATGGTTAAGGCCTTCTTCGGCGAGCTGAAGGTTGAGGATGGTAGGGTCAATGGCTATAGTTTTCGGCCATCTGAGAGGAGTGGAGGCTTCATACTTGATGATTCAGTTGGTTATATCGATGTTGAGTATGTTGATGTATATGAGGCTGGTGACCACGATATATTTATAGCTCGATACGTAGGTGGCGGGCTCCATAAAGAGGATGTTAAGCCGCTGGTGATCTGGGATACCCCATGGTACTACGGCGGCTAATAATATGATTTTGGACAAATGTCTAGGAAAATTTTATTAACATCAATGTAAAGAATAGAGATTGGGTATGCCAAGGAGGGTAGTCTATTATCCCTCCGACAAAGATTTTTTGAATCACTTAGTTAAGTTTATCGAGCCCCCCTCGGGTGCCCATTTGGTAGACTTGGGATGTGGAGATGGGCGAGTATTACATGTCTTCGGCCGTCACTATGATGATATACGCGTTACTGGTGTCGAGATAGACCCGAACCTTGTTAGGGTAGCTAGGCAGAAGCTTTCTAGCATAGGAGATAGGGCTAAAGTCATTAAGGGAGACCTATTTAAGGAGAATCTCGAGAGATACGACATTATATATGCGTATCTAACGAGGGATGCCCTGTCCCATATGAGGAATAAACTTATTAGGTTTCTATATGAAGGTGGTCTCCTAGTTACGCATGACTATCCGGTCCCTGGCCTCGAGCCTAGTAGGGTTCATCTAATCGATCTAGGTGGTAAGAAACATTATATATTCTTATATTTTGATAAGGAAAGGGTGAGGCGTGACCTTATCAAAGGCTTAAAGATATAGTGCCTTAAATTGTTGGTGAT
>WAMZ01000078.1 GCA_015522055.1 Candidatus Geothermarchaeota archaeon | reverse complement strand
GTATAGCTCCATCCTAAGGCTCTGGTAATAAACCTTGTCAGGCTTTATACCCAGCCACTCAATATCCTCAAGAATCATATCATAATACTCCTTCTCAGGCCTCTTAGTCCTAGGATCCGTATCCTCAAACCGGAGTATAAAGACACCATCATACATCCTCGCATACTCATATGAAAGTATTAAGGGCCTAAGGGAGCCCAAATGGAGTACAAAATCGGGGTTGGGAGCGAACCTAGTTACGACCCTTCCCCTAACTGCACCTGGCAGCGGAGGTAGGCCCACCCTCTCCCTAGGCTTCTCAACCTCAGGTAGCAGTGCCCTAAGCTCATCCAGCCTCCTCTCCTGCTCATCTAAGGAGAGAGTAGAAACCTCATCAACCACACCCCGTATAAGAGGTATCAACTCCCTAATCCTAGGCCTCAGATCGGGCCTTATACCTATAAGCTTCTTAACGACGGCGTCGAAGGAGGGCCTACCCCCATGCTCGACTGCATTCTCCAACGCTATAGCCAGGATAAGGCTCCTAAGCTCCTCACCAGACACTTTAATAGAGACACCCCACTTACTTCTCCCTTTCGATAATATACCTAGCGAGATACTCCAAATAATCCCTGGCACTAGTGGCGGGCAGCATTCTAAGTGAGTCTATAGCCTCTCTATACAACTTATACATTAGCCTCCTAGCATCCTCGAATATACCATGCCTCTCAAATATCTCGACCACACGTCGAATATCCTCATCCGAGGCATCAAGCCTACCGAATACACTCCTAAAGAACTCCCTCTCACTACTACTCATCTTAGTCTCAGCCACAATAACAATTAAGGTACGCTTACCATTCCTAATATCGTTACCCACCGGCTTCCCAGTAACCTTTGGGTCTCCAACAACACCCAGAATATCATCGGCTATCTGGAAAGCAATCCCAATCTTCCTCCCATACTCCCTGAGATGCTCAAGCTCATCATCCGAGGCGCCAGCCACGATACCCCCGGCGACAGCCGAGGCCTCAATCAATGCACCAGTCTTCTGATACACCATATTCATATAGTCATCCGACTCGAAGATATATTTCTCTGGCAATATATCCATGGTCTGCCCCTTACATATGAGCATGGACGCCTCTGAGTAGAGCTTAACAAGCCTGGCAGCCACATCACTAGGATAATTATCAATCAATATCTTGAATACTAGGCTGAATAGATAGTCGCCAGCCACGATCGCGAGCGGCTCCCCATAAACCACATGCGTAGTCTTAACCCCTCTCCTAAACTCATCCCTATCCATAATATCATCATGAATCAATGTGAAGTTATGGAGCAACTCAATAGACGCCGCCGCCGGCATAGTGGCATCCTCATCAACACCGAATACCTCACCCGCCTTAACCAATATAAAAGGCCTAATACGTTTACCACCACTCAAAACAAGGTGGAAAGACGCCTCTATCAAGTCCCTAGGCCCATCCATACCATCCTTCAAACCCTCTATATAACGGTTTATCGCCTCCCTAAACCTAGCCAACTCACCCATCAAAGCCTCTCTATAGCCACTCATATCAACCCCCTCTGCCTACACCACTCAAGCAGGTCGCCAGTCAATACATAGTCGACCTTAGACAGGTCATCCACGGTCCTCGCACCAACAAGGAACATGGCCACCCTAACCTCATTGACCAGCTTTTCCATAAAGAAATCCAGCTCCCCCCTATAATATGCCTTTAGGAAAGGCGCAGCCAAACCCGCCATGGTAGCACCGATAATAATAGACTTAACTACATCGACACCACTTCTAATACCACCAGATGCAACCACGGGAATATCCACGGACGACGCCACCTCTATTATAGAGGCAGCTGTAGGTATCCCCCAGTCCCAGAAAGACTTACCCACCTCAGCCATCAACCTATCATCACGAATCAGATTCCTATAGACCTCGACAGCAGCCCAGCTAGTCCCACCGGAGCCAGAGACATTTATAGCGGATACCCCAGACGCCTCCAAAGCCTTAGCCACACCCATAGATATACCGGCCCCAGTCTCCTTAACAATGACCGGTACATCGAGAGAGTCGCAGACCTCCTCAATAGCCCCTAATACACTCCTATATTTAGGCCTAGACTCGTGCTGGACAGCCTCCTGAAGGGGATTAAGGTGTATAGCCAGTGCATCCGCATCCACCATCGATACTACCTGCTCAGCTATCCCCACAGGATCCTCAACAATATCCATACCCCCGATATTACCTATAAGGAAACAGTCTGGGCAGACATCCCTAATAACCCTATATGTATATATAACATCCTTATCCATTAGACCCGCCTTCTGACTCCCACAGGATATAGGCACATTATACTTGGCCGCCAACTTCCCGAGCGCCTCATTAATATGATACGCCTTCTCAGTGCCACCCGTCATAGAGTCGATTAAAACGGGGTAGGAAAACTCCCTACCTAGAAAGAAAACCCTAGTGTCAACCTCATCGATATCCATCTCGGGAAGAGACATGTGTATAGGATGGACA
>WAMZ01000077.1 GCA_015522055.1 Candidatus Geothermarchaeota archaeon | reverse complement strand
TAGTAATCTATAGTATTGATAAGGAGGTCAGGGAGCTCACGAAGAATATCCTAAGGAGATATGTTGGGATCAAACTGGGCTAGAGAATATCCGTTAATAGGCTAGATCCACGCACCTCCCCACCATACTTAACCCCATAGTAGTCCAGTATACTTGGGAATATGTCATATATATCTAGGTCCCTATATTCACCCCTAGTCCTCAGCCCCCCATCAGAAAATATATATATTCCATGGTAATCGTGGACAGAATCGTCGGGCCCCGTATCATTCTCAGGTAGATAATAGTCGCTATACCCCATGGTCCCAGCAGACCTCCAATATAGATTGTCGAAGTATACCATTAGATCCGGAGGGTTCCCCCTCACACTCGGATATATTTGGCTAGGCATGTAAATAGTGTTCTCCCAATCCTCACCATTAGGCCCCCTTATAGCCATTAAATCCCTAACAAAGCTCTTCACGAAGTCTGGATACTCCTCCCTCGATATACATCCCATCCTCTCCCTACCCTCTAGATTGAAGAATATCCTTGCGTAGTAGCCGCCCCAACCCCATACATATGTATTACTCCAATCGACATCGGCCTCACCCAGCCTAGTACCAGGCTCAACATCCCTCCTCAGCCTCATATAACCCTTCTCAACCAGCCAGTCATTTATCGCGAAAGCCCCCTTCATATACTTAGCACCATGGTCAGATACCACGAGTATCGATACATCATCACCAAACCTATCCATAAACCTACCTAGCCAAGCATCCAACATCTTATAATACTCTGGTATAGCCATAGAGAACCTAGGGTGTGGAGTATATCGGGGGTGCCTCTCATCGAAATACTTCCAGAAAGCATGTTGAACCCTATCAACCCCAATCTCCATATATATGAAGAGGTCCCAAGGCTTACTATCGAGGAGGTAATCCACGACCCTCAGCCTCTTCCTAGTCATATCGACCAATTCCCTATATACCGAGTCGCGGTCCTCCCTCCTAAACACAACATCAAATACATAACTATCAACCAGCGACTTTATCTCCATCTTAAGCCTAGCCGGGTAGGTGAATCTAGACTTGTCGCTGGGGGTCAGGAAGCCTGTTACAAGCCAGCCATTCAACGGCTGGGGAGGATATGTAGGTGGGACACCTATGACAACCGACTTGAGGCCATGCCTACCCAATACATCCCAAACCTTCTCATACCCAACATCCCTACTCGACGGTATCCTAAACTCATTATACTCACCCTCAACCCTATTCCTAAAGCCATATATACCTAGCTCCCCCGGCGTCCTACCAGTAAACATAACCATCCAAGCAGGCACGGTTATAGGGGGGTCGCAACTCCTCAGCCTCCCATACACAGACCTCTCCAAGAGCCTCCTGAAGTTGGGGAGCTCATCGATGAGGGTCTCGAATAGGAGGTCGGGGGGCGTCGCATCCAACCCCAGTATGAATAACCTTCTACCCAAGCCAATCACCCATCGATATATCCAGCCCCACGCAGATAAGAAACTATTTTATCGACACATGTATCCACATCCATAACCGATGTATCGACGACAACCTCTGGATTAAGGGGCTCCTCATAGGGATCATCCAATCCAGTCATATGCTTAATCTCACCCGCCAATGCCCGCCTATATAGGCCCTTGGGATCCCTCTCCATACACACCTCTAATGGACACTTGACATATACCTCTATGAAATCACCTATCAACTCCCTAGCCCTCCTCCTAACATCCCTATATGGAGATACAAATGCAGCCACTACAGCAACCCCATTCCTAGCCAAGAGGTGGGAGACGAATGCAACCCTAGTCAGGTGCCTAGTTCTATCCTCCCGTGTGAAGCCAGCCTCGGGGCTGAGCCAAGGCCTAACAAGGTCCCCATCCAGATACTCAACCTTGAGGCCCATCATCCTCAGCCTCTCCACCAATCGTTTCCCAATCGTCGATTTACCGCTACCAGGGAGGCCCGTCAACCACACCACGAATCCCTTCTCTAGACAGCCCAATACAATGCACCCCCTTATGATACAAATGGGTCTGGGTGGCTCATGAGAACCCTAGCCACCTCAGGCCTAACAATATAGTCCGGGATATCCCTACCCTCGAGAATCGCCTCCCTAACATATGTACCGCTGAACCTAACCCTATTAGACTCGTCGTGGGGGCATATCCTCTCATGGACTATGCCGCCGCACCTCCTACAATAGAAGAACTCCTTGAAGAAGACGGGTGTAACACCTAGGTCTGGGAACTCTCTAAATATCTCCTGGGCATCATATGGTCCATAAAAGTCGCCTACGCCGGCATGGTCCCTACCCACTATAAAATGTGTACACCCAAAGTTCTTCCTCATGATGGCGTGGTGGATCGCCTCACGCGGCCCGGCATACCTCATCTCATACCTAACTATGCTGAGTACCGCCGAGTCCTTCGGATAATAATGCTTCACCAACTCTGAATACGCCTCCAATATAACCTCATCCTTGAAGTCCCCCCTCTTCTTCCTACCAACCACAGGATTTATAAATATCCCGTCGACAAACGATAGGGCGGTCTTCTGGACATACTCATGCCCCAAATGAGGGGCATTCCTTGTCTGGAAGCCAACGATGGTCTTCCACCCACGCTCCCTAAACAATACCCTTGTCTCCATAGGCCTAAGGTAGAACCTAGCATATGGATTATCAACCGTATCCAGCAACTCTATCCTCCCACCCACCAAATATTCACCCATCTCCCTAAAGACATTATAGACCCCGGGGTGAGAAGGGTCGGTAGTCCCGAAAACCCTCTCGGCATAGAGCCTCCTATCCAGCCTATAAATATCCTCAACTTGCATAACCGCCAACGGCCTATCCATATAGCTCAGCAGAACCTCGTCCCCCACACCGAAATCCATCGAATCCTCATCCACAGAAACGACGATAGGCATCGTCCATGGTAGGTCATTCGATAGACGCATATTCATAAGGACATTCTCCAAGTCCTCATAAACCATGAAGCCATCCAACGGGCTATAAACCCCATAGCCAATATTCTCAACGTCATACGCCTCCCTCAATCCAATGGATATAACTGGGTATTCATCGGCAGCCCCAAGCACAGCGCTCCTCCTATTCTCACTCGCAATTCTAATGATAAGCCTACCACCATGAGGCTTCGAGACCACCCCGGCCACCCCATGGGACTACCTAGATATAGCCGAGGGCCTTAAGCCTCTTCTTAATCTCCTCAAGATCCTTCTCCGTAAAGGGCTCCTCATACCTCTCCGACTCATGCATAGCCACGACCTCCCTCAGGACGTAGGTAACGTAGTCCGATACCGACTTGAAGCCCGTCTCCTCAACCAGCTTCTTAATCCTATTATATAGCGACTTGGGTATAGAGACCGTCGTATATTTTCCCTGGCCCATGCGTTTAATTATATATAATTAAACCTAATAAACTTTTAACCCTGGAGCCGGGAATAATTTTTATTTAAGAAATTAGTGGTGAATGGTATGGAGAAGGTTAAAATAGAGATATCTAAGGAGGCGTATGAACTCCTCAAGAAGACTGTCGAAGAGAGCCAGGGCGAGTTCGGGAGCGTCGAGGAGCTACTCGAGTTTATAATTAAGGAGGCATTAGGCGAGGAGGAGGAAGTCTATACACCGGAGGAAGAGGAGGAGATTAAGAGGAGGCTGAGGAGCCTAGGCTACCTATAGCTTCTTCAGCCTCAACAAGTCATCCTCAGAGAGACGCCAACCCAAAGCACCTTTATACTCAACAACCCTATCGACCCTCTCAGTCTTAGGTATAGCCGTCACATACCTATGTGAGATTAGGTAGTTGAGGGCGACTTGGACACCCGACTTCCCATACTTTTTACCTATCTCAACCAACCTATCATCATTCACAACCCTACCCCTCTCTAGTGGGGTATATGCCTGGACCGTAATCCCATTCCTAACCATGTAGGGGAGTAGCTCCGGCTCTATAGACTTGTCATATACACTATACCTAACCTGATTAACCACCACATCATATTTGCTTAACGTATTTAGTGCTTCCTCTAGATGGTTCACATTGAAGTTACTAACGCCGATATACCTTGTATAACCCTTATCAGCAACCTTCTCCATAATCCTCATCATCCTAGATACAGGTATATCTTCTACAGGCCAGTGGACCAGTATCAAGTCGGCCTCCTTAATACCCATCCTCCTAAGCGAGGCCTCAACAGCCTTGAAGACGAGGTGCTCATCCCTAAACCTATCCGGCATTATCTTAGTAGTTATAAATATATTATCCCTACCAACCCTCCTAACCGCCTCCCCAACCGTGACTTCGGCCGAGCCATCACCATACATCTCGGCCGTATCAACCATATCCATCCCGAGATCCACAGCCTTCACAATAGCCTCAACCATACGCTCACCAACCTGGATATTCCAGGTACCCAGGCCTATAGCTGAGATCTTCTCACCAGTCCTACCCAGATCCTTCCTATCCCCGTAGTCTATCCAAAGCTCCACAGCAAACCCCTCCCAAATCAATAATAGTAGGGATATCAGCCATATATAGATATGGGTCTAGATAGGCCTACCTCCTATGCCTACTAGGCTCCACACCCTGGTAATACTTGAAATAGGAGTTAAGGATCTTCTTGAGAGCGACTCTCAGAGACTCGCTGACGGTGGCTGGTGAGAGGTTAAGCATCTCGGCAAACTTATTTAGGGATATCCTCCTAGGGAAGTCGAATAGCCCCATCTTCCAAGCCATAAATAGAATCTCCTCCTGCTTATAAGTAAGCTCTGGGGAGTCGCTCTCCGTCTTTATAGGGGTTACACTATCGATATATATGTCTACACCCTCATCCCTAAGTCTATCAACGATATCAGCAACCAGCCTCATATTAGATATCAGTTTCCACCTCACACTCCTATTGGCAATCTCATATACAGCAGAGCCCAAGAAGCACTCCGAGACACTAGAGAATAGCCTACATACCGTGCAGTGGGATGTCTTCACAACACCCATCAAGATACCATTCTTCCTATCAATATTCAGTATCTCAAAATCATCTATATATTCAGATGCCTCAAGATGCTCAATAACCTTATCGAGGTTCTTCGAGTTACATTTAATCTCAAATACCTCCACGACACTATCCCTATCGACCGGCTTACAGTCAAGAATCTTTATATTCATATTTTCTATATCCATCAGGTTTTTGACCCAACTATGTGGAGGAGGCTTGATGATGAAGGTGACTTCCTTATAGCTCACCAGCCACCACAATAAAAGTATTACTGGATACCTTGATTTAAATCACTATATTTAGTCTATTTAGTCTATATTATGCGGATAGTATAAGCCAGCCAACAATGTATTTACTTATGACATATCCTTAAATACCGAGTCTAATATACCTGCCAAGAGGTTGAAGAACCTCAGATAATATTCGTTGTCCGTCTTCTCCCTAACCTTCTCAACAAGCTTCCCATACCACGAGCCCAGGTGCTCCCGCCAAAACTTCACCCTGGCATCCCTAACAAGCCCGACTTTATCCTCATCCCCCTCCATCAGTGCAAAGGCCTCCTTTATAAATAGGAAGGATAGGAACTCAAGCTCAGCAGATATATGGTCAGGGAGGTCTCCGGAATGCTTTAAGCCGAACGCCTTATAGAAGCCCGATACATCGGCCTTGAGATATAGCTTACTGGGCGAGGTTACATCGAATATATAGTCAGATTCATATAGAGAGATGTCCCCAAACTCGAATAGCCTCGTATACTCCTCAATTATACTCGTGTCTTTCTCGATGATCCCAAGTAGATTCCCTATTTCATCACTGTAGGATTCTAGCCCCGCCAGCCTAAGCGCCTCCCCTAATTCCCTCAACGAGGATACCAGGGTATCTAGGTCTTGGGTGAAGCATCTAGCCAGTAAATTAAGTACCCTACCATAAATAATTAGCTTGTCTACCTCCGCCCTAATCGATTCCACGTCGATATCCATCCTACTCAACATATAGTTTCATCAAGCTACTTATGCTTTTCCTACTACCTCTATCCCCGACAGCCCCATTCCATACCGCAAATGCAACCGTATATAAGTTACCCGGGGTTATACTAATCTCACCCTTATGGGCGTCGGACGCACCCAACTTCTTAGCAACCACTACGCTCCACTTCCCAGCACTCCAGACACCCCAGCCATCGGCATCCTGGGTAGGCAATGTAGTTATCGTACCAGGACCGAGACCCAGGAGCTTCTCAACCGGCCTATCCCTAACCATCTCAGAGAATATGTTCCCCGCCGCGAACCCGACAAAGGTCAATGCATTCCTATCGGCTAGGTCAAGCGCGCTCTTAGGCTTACCATCTGACACACCCTCAACACCGACATGCTGATAAGCATCCACAGCCACATTTGGGAATGCGGTCTCAAGATCTGTAAAGCCCTTCTCCAAATCGCGCTGCCAATCTGCTCTCCATTGTAGAATAGTCGCAGCCTCGGCGCTAGTCCCCATCCTCCAAGCCAAGCCGCTAACAGGATGGCTTAGAAGCATAACTGCACATGCATCCTTGAACTCGCCAACCCTAACAACCGAGTCATCCCTATCAGGATCTCCCCACTCGAGCCTAAATCCTATCCACTCCCCATCGTGGAGCGCCTTAACATTAACCGAGTCAGTTATCTCCGTCGTCTTTACAGGCTTAACTATAGACTGGGGGATCAGTTTAATATCATGGGACTCAGCCTTATCCCAGATGGGTGAAGC
>WAMZ01000076.1 GCA_015522055.1 Candidatus Geothermarchaeota archaeon | reverse complement strand
TCAAATAAATACGGAGTCAGAGATTCAGTATTAACATGAACAAATCATATATTATCGTTTTAGTTGTTGCCATTGTATTGGCTGGTGTAGTACTTGGTGCTATGTTCCTAATGGGTGGAGGGCCTAAGGTTATTGAGGTGGAGCTTAGGGAGTTCTCATTCGCCGTAAAGGGTGAATCTCCACCCTTGAGAGTCAAGGCTGGTGAACCTATTATATTCAAGGCTGTGAACAGGGGAGTCGTAGTCCATGAATTGATGATTGTATCAGATAAGGATAGGTTAATAAATCTCGCCACACAGAAGCTTGCCGAATTATATACCCAGTATGGTGATGATATCGATACCGTGGAAGTCAAGTTTAAGGAGTGGCACGAAGAGATTCATATGAAGGAACATGGTCTAATACTGAAATCTGTTGAGTTCGAGCCGGGGGAGAGTAAGGAGATACAATTTACATTTGAGGAGCCAGGCACATATTGGCTGGTCTGTATGGAGATTGAGGCGACATACCCACAGACCCATGCAGACCAGGGAATGTTCCTAGAGATTATAGTCGAGTAAATTATCGGATTCCCGTGAGGTGAGACCATGGCTCCAGGCCCGACAGCCGAGGTATGGTATGGATTATTTACATTATATACTTCTGCGGCAATCATAATCAACGCTGTAATAATGTCCATATTCGTTATACTACTCCTTAAATATCGGGCTAGTAAGGCGGCTGAGGAGGGTGGCCAGATAGACGCAAAGAAACTCGCACTCGTATTTGTCGTTCTTTCAGCTGTCATATTTTATTCACTTGAGTTCTATACGTTGAGTGCGATGGACTTCATAGAGACTCCCCCTGAGGATATAGATATGGTTATTGAGGTCCAGGGTCTACAATGGACTTGGAAATTCATATATCCTAATGGTACGGAGTCTATCGGTACATTGAGGATCCCCCGGGGGACAACAGTTTTATTTAAGGTGGTTAGCTTGGATGTGCATCATAAATTTGGTATACCGGATCTCAAGGCGTCTATAGATGCTGTTCCAGGACAGACCAACTATCTATGGGTTAGGTTTGACCAGCCAGGCGAATATGTTGTTAGGTGTTATGAATTGTGTGGCGTTGGCCACGCGAATATGGTGGCCACAATTATAGTTGAGTAGGTGATATGTATGGATGCATATAGCTTTCTGAAAAGGTGGTTGACGACCACCAATCATAAGGATATTGGTATCCTATATACTGTCACCGCCCTATACTTCCTACTCGTGGGAGGTTCACTGGCCATCCTATTTAGGATACAGCTTATGCAGCCTCTGATGGACTTCCTGGGGCCATTTAAATTTAACCAGGCGATAACCCTCCACGGCCTTATAATGGTTTTATGGGCGGTATCCCCATTAGCATTCGGTCTAGCCAACTATTTCATCCCGCTGCAGATCGGGGCTAGGGACCTTGCTTTCCCCAGACTTAATGCATTGAGCTACTGGCTATATCTATTCAGTGGGCTCCTACTAATATCCACAGTATTCCTTCCGGGCGGCGGCCCCGATGTAGGATGGACTGTCTATGCACCACTCAGCACCGCGAAATATTCACCCCAGCCCGGAGTCACCGTGGCGGGCCTAGCCATAATAATGCTTACTGCTTCCGTAACCCTCGGTACTATAAACTTTATCGTAACTATCGCCAAGATGAGGGCTCCTGGGTTGACATGGATGAAGCTGCCGATGTTTACTTGGGGCATATTATTCACTGTGGTTCTAATGCTCTTCGCTTTCCCGCCTTTAGCAGCGGCGGTACTGCTTCTAGCTATAGACCGTCTATTCGCAGCCCCATTCTTCTCGTCTCCCTATGGAGGGGCCATTCTATGGGGCCACATGTTCTGGTTCTTTGGGCATCCAGAGGTATATGTAGTGTTGTCACCAGCTTTCCTACTAATAATGGACATAGTATCTACATTTACTGGTAGGGAGCTGGTCGGAAAGAAATATGTCATCTATAGTATATTCGCGGCTGTAGTCTTGAGTTTCATAGTATATATTCATCACATGTTTACAACAGGTATAAATCCCGTGGTTAGAGAGATCTATAGCGTTACGACTGAGACTATATCTATACCCTTCGGTGTAGCTACACTATCAATTATAGCGACATTATATAAGGGTAGGATTAGATTTACTACACCGATGCTGTTCGCCGTTGGATCTGTATTCCTATTCATGGTGGGCGGCTCAACCGGCGTATATCTTTCCTCAGTGGCGCTCGACCACTGGTTTAGGGGGACATACTGGGTTGTTGCACACTTACATTACCAACTAGTTGGAGCCGCATTCATAGGTCTCGTCGCAGGATTATACTATTATTATCCAAAGATAACGGGTAGGATGTACAACGAGAAGCTCGGCAAGCTACATTTCGCATTAGCATTCATATCATTCAACATGCTATATTTCCCAATGTTCCTGCTATATGACATGCCAAGGAGGATATATACCTATGACCCCATTCCCCAATGGACACAGTTGAATATGATAGCCACGATGGGTGGTTGGCTATTCGGCTTCTCCGTTCTAATAATGTTATATAACTTCATAGTCAGCCTAAGGAAGGGTGAGCCTGTAGGGAACAACCCATGGGACGCCAAGTCATTGGAGTGGACGGTCCCATCCCCACCCCCTGAGCATAATTTCGACCAGATACCTAACCTAGGTGGATCTACACTCGCCAACGGAGGGGTGCATGAGGCTCATGAGCATGTGCATTTCGAGACCCTAACACCGTTCCTACTCTCACTAGGTATATTCCTACTGTTCGTGGGGCTCGTGGTTCATATATCTATAACGATATTTGGTCTACTAATATTCCTGGGGACGGTTGCGAGCTGGATACACAGTGATATTAATGAGAAATTTGTTGCTGAGGAGGTTGAGCTGGAGGCATTCCCATACGAGGGTATACCTAAGGAGAAGCTGGGTACCTGGGTGTTGGTCGCATCCGAGACACTCCTATTCTCGGCTGTAATAGGTGCATATCTATTCCTACGTGTAAGGACTCCGGATTGGCCAGCATCATATCTCGTCCACGACGTTAGGATAGGATTCATAAATACAGTCATACTGCTGACTAGTAGTCTGGCTATAGCGTTGGCGACCGCCTATATAAAGAGGGGGTCTAGGGGTGAAGCCCTTAAGGCATTGGCAGCCACATTCTTACTAGGTCTAACATTCATAGTTATCAAGGCATATGAATGGATGGAGCTGGCGGCCGAGGGATTCGTA
>WAMZ01000075.1 GCA_015522055.1 Candidatus Geothermarchaeota archaeon | reverse complement strand
TGTGGGATTTAAAAATAGGATTTATATCTTGAAATGTAAAAAGTTTAATTTTATAACTATTGGTATATTCAATTTTGCATCTATATTTAAACATAGTTATATAACTTACAATTGGGATAGTATTGGTGGTGAGGCATAATTGACGTTTTCCATCGAGATTAGGTGGCATGGCAGGGGTGGGCATGGCATAGTATCTGCATCCAATTTATTATGTGAGATGGCTATGAGGAAAGGCTATTATGGCCTATCCATACCTATATTTGGAGCGGAGAGGAGGGGGGCGCCTACAAAGGTATATACAAGGATAAGTAGCCGCCCTATCTACAAGAGGAGTGAGGTTGCTAACCCCGATATGGTTGTCATAACTGATGCTTCACTTTTACATATCGTTGACCCCCTTAGGGGTCTTAAGAGGGATGGTGTGATCGTTATAAATAGTCATGGCATGAGTAACGATGATTATAAGATGCTGGAGGGATATAGGGTCGTGGCTATTAATGCCGTGGATATAGCTATTAAGTCGGATTTGAAGGTTGGTGGTATACCTGTCGTTACTACACCGCTTCTCGGTGGGATACTTAAGGTGTTGAATATAATTGACCTCGATACTGCTGAACAGGTTATTAGGGAGAAATGGGAGGGTGCCCTTGGGGAGAAGAATATAAAGGCTTTGGAGATGGCTATGGAGGTGATTAGAGCTTGAGTAGGGTTCTGTTCCCAGTGTCTAAGCCTGGGGCTGGTGCGGTTGGTAAGACGTCTACATGGCGTTGGCAGAAACCAGTTATAGATTTCAATAAATGTACAAAATGTGGATTATGTTGGCTGTATTGTCCTGAGCCAGCCTTCGATATAAATGAGGAGGGCTTTCCCATTGTTAAATATGATTGGTGTAAAGGTTGTGGAATATGTTATAATGAATGTCCGGTAGATGCTATTAAGATGGTGAGTGAGGAATGAGTATCACAACTAGGGTTAAGAAGGTTTTAACTGGTAATCATGCCACGGCATACGCCGTTATGCAGGCACGGGTGGATGTCATCCCTGCATATCCGATTACTCCCCAGACGACTATCGTGGAGAAGCTTGATGAGTTTATCGAGAATGGATTACTTGATGCGTCTATGATTAGGGTCGAGTCTGAGCACTCGGCGATGGCAGCGGCTATAGGTGCCTCTGCAGCGGGGGCTAGGACGTATACAGCTACAAGTAGCCATGGGTTACTCTATATGTATGAGAATCTTTGGTGGGCTGCTAATGCTAGACTCCCTATAGTAGCTACATTTGTAACTAGGGCTATTGGCCCTCCATGGAATATATGGAGTGATCACCAGGATATATTTACACTAAGGGATGCTGGGTGGATATTATTTATGGCTAAAAATGCCCAGGAGGCTTATGACTTGACTATACAGGCTTTTAAGATAGCTGAGAATCCGAATATAAGGCTTCCAGTGGGGATTGGATATGATGGCTTCTATATCAGCCATACATCCGAGCCTGTTGAGATGCTTGCCCAAGATGAGGTTGATGGTTTTCTACCAGATAAGAGTAATATAAAGCCGCTTTTAGATCCAGAGAATCCCTTTACTATCGGTAATTTACCAGACGCTAAGTTCAACTACCTTATTAGAAGGAATATGTGGGCATCGATAGAAGAAAGCCTAGAATATATCAAGAAGGTAGGTTATGAGTACTATTTATTGACTGGCAGGAACTACGGTAGCCTCGTAGATGCATATCAATGTGATGACGCGGAGACAATATTTGTATCGATCGGTGCGATGGCGAATGAAGGTATAGTTGCAGTGGATAGGCTCCGGAACAAGGGGGCTAGGGTGGGGCACCTAAATATTAGGCTTCTGAGGCCTTATCCGGAGGACGAGATCATAGATACTATATCTAATGCTGAAAGGATTATAGTCTTTAGTAGAGCTATATCCATGGGTAAGGGAGGTATCCTATTCACAGATCTGGTGGATTCTATATATAGGCATAAGCTGGATATCGATGTATATGATGTTGTGGTGGGCTTGGCTGGGGTTGAAGTGGTGGATAATGATTTTATCAAGCTCTACAATGA
>WAMZ01000074.1 GCA_015522055.1 Candidatus Geothermarchaeota archaeon | reverse complement strand
CTTGAAGAAGCCTAAGCCATAGCTACCGAGGAACGAGGAGCCCATCAAACCACCTATCCTATAAACCTTCCCCAAATACTTCAACGCGCCAAGGACGATCTCCTTATCACCATCCGGTGAAACCATGAGTATATCTAGCCAGCCACCCGGGTCTCCGTCGAAGCCGGTGCAGTGGCCCCATACCCAATGATGCATATACCTATTTGAAGCTATATATCCAACCATCCCCAAAGCATCATTCACAAAGTATTCGACCCCACCGTGCTTAACAACACCCCTAAACAGTGCATAGGGATAGACCATTATATACCTCGACCTCCTCCTAACAAGCCTCAGGATCAATGGTACAGGATTATAACTCGGCTCCCCCGTCACCTCCAACGCCCATCCATATTCATCACCATCATACCTAGCTACACCATCCACCGAGGAGAAGTATAAATTTGGGCCAACAACAATAAAGCCGTGATCAGCCCTAAAAGAGAGTTCATCTATAGGGATCCTAACACCATTTGGAGCCCCTGCCTTGAATATAGTCGACCATAAATACCTCTTTACACCATAAACTCCCTCCGTAACAGTATACCTGAGCCAATACCCCATATTACCATCAGAGAACGTGAGGAATAACACTTTATAGCCAATAGACACCATACAAGCATCACAATATGTAAATATATTGCCAAGCTATATAACCAAGCAAGTGAATCATTTATAAATACATTATATGGACGTCAATGTGTGTTGATGAGACAGAATCATGCTCTAAGGCACCATTAAATTCCTCTCCGACTCCCCAGCCCCAAGATACATAAACACCAGTGATAAAAATAGGAGAATTCCTCCAACAAAGCTCGCTAAAGGTATAAATGATAGTATTATAGCGATAAGCATCAATATACCCGATGTCTTAAGCTTTTGCGACAGCCCCTCCTCATCACCCAGCCTCATAAGCATTATAGAGAATAATATAATACCAAGAAACATTAGTAGGAAACCAACTACACTTGGAATAAAGACAACTCCGAATAATGCCATAAAGAAGGCGACTGGATTCATGCCAGTCGCCATATCCACCCCGGACCATCCAAATATAGGGAAGAATGACCCGAATAGATATGCAACACCAATCAGTCCTGGTAAGATTGAAATCATCCCAATTAGCATCAAGAAAATGCCGGTCTTACCGATGCCAAACTTAGAACTATTATAGTTACTAAGGTAGGAGGAACCCTTATACCAATAGAAATATGTAAGCAATAAATATACAAGGACATCGATAATTACATAATATATCAAAAGCCTCATCCACTCAAGGAAAGCCTCAACCATCCCTGAATGTGGAGGAGGGACATACATGAATCCAGATAGGCCAAAGAATGGCATGAATCTATACATAATCAATGTGAGAATAACTATCGTCAAGAACCACATAACAAGGTTTATAAGGGCCCCAACCCTAATCCTCTTCAAACCCTCCACAAGATCATCTAGATTACCCGACATAAACCAAGATATTTATATTATACACAATTAATTAAATCTTAAGGCCGATTAATTAGATATATTCTAAATTTATCAGCTCGTCTTTAAAGCCTTTGAGACCCTCTTACGCTCCTCCTCCCTAAGCTCCCTCCTCAAAATCTTACCGACAGTGCTTTTTGGCAACATATCCCTAATCTCAACCATATGCGGAACCTTATAGGGTGCAAGCCTCTTCCTACACCACTTTATAAGGTCATGGGCCGTAACTCCCCTAGCATCATCGTGGAGAACCACATAAGCCTTTATCCTCTCACCCACCACAGGATCAGGCACCCCAACCACCGCCGCCTCCTTAACAGCCGGATGATCATACAGCACAGTCTCAACCTCGGCGGCTGCAACCAGATAACCCTTATACTTAATTATATCCTTGGCACGGTCGACAAAATGTATATATCCCTCCTCATCAAGCCATACCAAGTCGCCAGTCCTAAACCACCTCCTACCCCCAGCGGTGAAAAAAGCCTCCCTGTTAACCTCAGGCTTCCTCCAATAGCCGCGCGTCACTTGTGGGGCGCTAACAACCAACTCACCAGTCTCACCAATATCTAGGAACTCCGTAGAACCCACCTTGACCACACCAATCTCAGTGTTTGGTAGAGGGATACCTATAGCATCCACCTTATAACGATTTATAGGGTTAACCGCGACAACCGCCGACGTCTCGGTCAATCCATATCCCTGAACAATATCACGACCAATCCGCTCCCTCCACCTATTATTCAAGTCCTTAGGCAGAAGATCAGCGCCAGAGAACCAATACTCAACAGAAGATAAGTCGTAGAGATCCAGCCTATCATGATTAAGAATAATGTTATATAGGGTCGGTATACCATAGAAAACAGTGATCTTAAAGGTCTCTATAGCCTTGAGAAGCGCATCTACATTTAACCTTGGGAATACAACCAGTGTATCACCACGGGATAGGCCGCAGCCCATTATAACTACCTGGCCATATATATGGTAAAATGGTAGAAGAGCAGCAATAACTTGCCGCCTATCACCGAAGAAGGGCCTAATTACCTCCAAGAACTCAGTCCTACAAGCAACAAGATTTCTATGAGTAAGAACAACGCCCTTCGGATTCCCAGTAGTGCCACCAGTATAAGGTAGACTAGCTATATCTTTATCCACATCAATCTCCACATCCTCCACATTAGGCCTACCCCTACTAAGCAGGGACTTAAACTTAAATATATTATCCCCACGCCTCACCCTCCCCCTAGGCACCCTATCCAGGACCCGCCCAACCAGCCTCTTAAAGGGTGAGATCAGGTCCCCAATATTACTAACAATAATATTCTTAACCCTAGTGCCCTCAAGGACGTCGGCTAGATTCCCAAAGTTAATATCATGGCAAATCACCGTATTCGCCCAAGAATCCCTAAGGATATATTCCACCTCGAGAGATGTGTAGGTTGGATTCATAGGCACAACGGTTGCACCTAGCTTGAGTATAGCGAAATAGGAAATTATGAACTGGGGCGAATTCAGGAGATATGATGCAACCATGTCACCCTTACCTACACCAAGTTTCGATAGAGAATAAGCAAATTTATTTATACATTTCCCGAGCCACCCATACTTAAACCT
>WAMZ01000073.1 GCA_015522055.1 Candidatus Geothermarchaeota archaeon | reverse complement strand
CTTCTATAGGTTTCTAAGGGGTAGGCTGGGTGGGTCGAGGGCTATGAAGCTCTCCATATTTACTGAGCCTATAGGTACTGTATTGATTGGTGCGACTCTATCGATATATATAGTTGCTCCATGGGTGAATGACGTGGCTATGTTGAATAAAGTTTCTGCCGTTGGCCTCCTCCCCATTTATGTGGGTTGGTTCCTGAGTAGTATCTCTGGTGTCATTATAGCTCTATTTATATTGGCTGCGTTGGAGAGGGCTGGCCTAATTGCTTTGATGGGTAGTGGGGATGTTGAGTCTCGCCGTAGAACCCAATAGTCTCCTTGGGAGGCATACCCTAATTATTGGTGAAGTGGGGTCTGGTAAGACGCGGTTAACTGCCGATATAATAGATAGTTGGCTGAGACATGGTTCGGGTGATAGCATTACAGTGCTTGATTTTGCCCCTAGATATGGTGGTGTGGGTAGAGGTTTAGATGAGTATATTGATGTGGGCAGCATTAGGTATTTAACCAGTAATAGTTTTAAGGCTCCCAGGCTATCTGCTAGGGACCGGGATGAGCTTGAGAAATATGTAGAGAATAATTACCTATTGGCTACAAAGCTTATCGAGAAATATATAGGGGACCCTACACCGATACTTGTCATTAACGACCTGTCTATATACCTTCATAAGGGAGAGCCGAGTATACTTAGCAGGGTGATTAGGGAGGCCCCGACCTTCCTAGGTAACTCATATTATGGCTCTAGTATATCCAGTGGATTCTCAGCTGCATTAGATATGATTGAGAGGAGGAGGGTTGAGGAGCTATTCCCTGTGGTAGATGTATTGATAGTATTATAGTCAGACAGTTTCATTGTGTAGGGATAAGTTTCTATATAATATTATTGTTTTACTGTGGTTAGATGTTTTGAAACATTTATAAATTTATTATTTATGTTATAATTGGAAATTATAGTGTTTATGTAGGTGTTCAGTGATGGTCGAGGAGGAGTGGGAGGAGGAAGAGTGGGAGGAAGAGGATTGGGAGGAGGACTTAGAGGATCTCGATGAAGACTGGGATATAGAGGAGGATTGGGAGGAGGACTGGGAAGAGGATTGGGAGGAGGAAGAGGAAGAAGAGGAGGAATGGCTTGAGGAGGAAGAGGAGGAAGAATAGCTACATGGATAATTTGATCAACTTAAATTACTGTTTTTTTATATAAAAAATATACATAATATTTAAAATTAGGATATTCCAAAATAAATAATGTATATTTAATTGGCTATACGTTTATTTAATGGTCTCCATATTCTTATTGAATCTCTGTAATATATAATTTCTGATATGTAGATTTATGGGTGTCGGCTATGGTTGGTGAGAACGTCCATTCACTTGAGAGTATTAGAAGTAGTGTTCCGAAGCTATTCGGGGTCCCGTCTGGAGTTGAGGGTCTAGATAATATGTTTTATAAGGTTGAGATAACGGATGGTAAGGTTGTTAAGTCGCCTTTAGGGGGATATCCATATCTGGGTGTAATTAATATAACTGGGGTGGCTGATACTGGGAAGAGCCTTATGGTCGAGCAATTCGCGGTTAAGCAGGCCAGTCTAGGTTTTAGGACTATGTTTGTGACTGTTGAGACGCCTAAAGAGTTTATTGCTCAGTCGCTTATGTCCCGGGCTAAGGCTATGGGGATAGACTTCGATGATATAAGTGGGAATTTATTTATAGTTGATGCCGCCTCCAACCATAGACTTAGGGAGGACTTGGACTATTTACTGGATACGATGGCCTATGGTATAAAGACGTATAACATTAAGAATACCGTTATTGATAGTGTAACGGGGCTGTTTGAGGCTAAGGAGGTATTGGCTAGGTCGGTTGTGAGAAAGATATATAACTTCCTGAAGAAGTGGTATCAGACTGCTCTACTAGTTTCGCAGAAGAGGAGTAGTAGTGAGGAGATGAGTGCAGAGGCAGCTGGTGGATATGGTGTTGCACATATCGTTGATGGCACTATCGTCTTGTATAAAAAGTTGATTATGACTAAGTTTGAGTCGAATTTATATAAGGTTCCTATAGGTAGTGTGGTTAGGTTGTTTAGGATAGATGGGTGTAGGATGACTGGGCATGATAGCAGGACCTATATATTTGAGATTACAGACACAGGCCTTGTTAGGATATTGTCTCCCTTGGATGAATATATTAGGGGGTGAGGAGAGTTGGTTATGGAGATAAGGCCACCCGAGGATATTGAGAGAAAGAGGGATGAGATGGTCCTCGAGATGCTCCTAGAGGCCCTAAATGTACTTGGGGGACCTAGGAAGATCGTGGAGTTCAGGAACCTAACATGGATCCCCAGTATAATTAAGGCTAACTACGCCCTTCTATTATCGCAGGCTGGGAAGACCCATGAGGAGATAGCCGCGGAGCTGGGGCTGACGAAGGCTACAGTTGACAAGATGCTTAGAGCAGATCCGGAGGATGTTCTGAGGAAGATTAGGGGTGAGTTGGCTGAGGAGAAGATCGATGACCACATAGCTGGAGGCTTAGCCAAGCTGGCATACAAGAATCTGGTTAGGCGTAGGGCTGAGAGGGAGATAGACAGCCTTGTTCCCACGGTTGAGTCTCTCGGTGTTGAGTGGGCTGTGGTCGTGCTTAGAAGGATTAAGGGCTTGGACTTCCCCGTCGATAGAGAGGCCTTGCAGGGAAGGCTAAGTGGGCTGGCTATATA
>WAMZ01000072.1 GCA_015522055.1 Candidatus Geothermarchaeota archaeon | reverse complement strand
GCTCTTTCGAAGCCATAAGAAACCACCTAATACACGACAATATATAAAATTATTATTGCTACTAAGATATTCAAAGAAAATATATACCTATTCAATATCGATGATGTATCGGCAGCATATACTGCTGCGCATGATAATTATATAATATCTGACTAGTGTTATTATATTCTTGTCATGGATAGAGATATATACCGCGATTTCGCTAGGCAGATCGTCTTGAGGGATATTGGGCCGGAGGGACAGGAGAGGCTCGGTGAAGCTAGGGTAGCCGTGATAGGATTAGGAGGCCTAGGGTCACCAGCAGCTATGCTACTAGCCTCTATGGGTGTAGGTTTTCTCAGGATAGTGGATAGGGATATCGTCTCAATTACAGATCTTCATAGGCAGCCGCTCTATAGGAGGAGTGACGTTGATCGACCTAAGGTTGAGGTTGCTTCAGAGAGGCTGAGGGAGATTAATCCATGGCTGGAGATCGACGCGGTTCCAGCCCCCCTCACCAATGATAATGTTGATGAGGTCGTCTCGGATATAGATGTTGTGTTGGATGGCCTCGATAGTATGCGTGCGAGATATATTTTGAATAGAGCTATCGTAAGGCATAGGAAGCCGTATGTATTCGCCTCGGCTATAGAGGTTTATGGGAACCTCATGACTATAATTCCATATGAGACGCCATGCCTTGAATGCTTCTATGGAGGGTTGGATGACGCTGGCCTACCCACGTGTGCCGAGGTGGGTGTCCATCCAAGCATTACTCATGTAGTTGCTGGTCTTAGTGTGGCGGAGGCATCTAAGATAATCGCTGGGCATGAGCCGGCGCTTAAGGGTAAGCTACTATATATAGATATACGCTCGATGTCCATGGATCAGATCAAAATAGTTAGGAATGAATCCTGTCCAGTATGTGGGGATAAGCCGGTTGGTAAGCCGAAGCCGGTCGAGCTAGAGCCGATTGAGGTAAGCTGTGCAAGGGATGGTACTGGCATAATATTTATAAATAATCTTGTCAAGGGCTTGGATAGGGACTCTTTGGTTGAAAGGATTAAGGCTGGTGGGTTCAAGGTGGATAGGGTTAGTGGTATGGCTGTCTCCTTCAAGATCGATGATAATTTATCCGGGGTTATTCTTACGAGTGGTGTTATGGTCGGTAAGGCTAGGCTATATACAGATAAGGTGAATGAGAAGTTAATGGAGGTTTACAAATCAATAGTTTCCGATAGAGATTAAGGGCAATCCCTGTTATGTCGATATATTACAAATTTACATGTTTTATATAGCTATTTGGATTGGATGGTTACTATAGTTACACAATAGTAATAAAGTGTAGAAATATTAATTGTCTTTTAGAGATGGATCGAGAGCGTGGTGTAGGCCACTTAGCCAAGGGGCTTGTATCTCTTAAGAATGGGGCTATTCTATTCATATCCTCTCTCATCCTAACCATATCAATTTATATACCCTTGATCATTAGTCCTATGGAGATTTATAAGGCTCTATCGGGGGCATATTCATCTGGACTAATATTTCCCACCTTCGAGTTGGCCCCCTTCGCCTTAGAATTGGTTGCGGTTGTCTACTGGTATTATGCATCGGTCTCCTTTGTTGAGGTGGGGCCCGATAAATATGACTTCGGCAAGGTCGGCGGGCTATTGATGATTATAGGCGGGGTTTTCATAATTATATTCAGCAGGTTCTTCACAGAGACCGTCTGGTATTATATAAGCCACTTCCCCGTCGTTGGTGGGGCGACTGAATTCTCGATCCACGAGTTCATTATAGCCACCTCCCTAGTCGTCGATGCCCCAGCTGTATATGTATTTGCATTGGGTGGCATACTATTCTCATTGACCATTTATAATTTGGGTAAGCATCTGGGGAATAGGAAGTTTAGGGTTGGGGCAGCTGGTATGGCCCTCGGCTTCATAATACTCGCATCACCATTGATATCCTTCGCGGGCCATATAGTGATAGGCCTCTCATCTACAGTCATATACCTGGGTTGTGGTGAGCAGCTTCGGAGGATCGAGACAAGCTAATAAGCTAAAATATGCTTTGATAGTATTTGATGCTAAAGCTATATACGCCTCGACCACTAAATAATATTCTATAATTACTGTTCTGTGGTGATCTAGTATGGCGGAGAAGTTTGGTGACTTAATTTATACCCCTGAGGAGGCATCTGGCGAGGCCGTATCAAAGGTCGAGACGCATACTCCGAAGATTGAGGCGCCGGACAAGGTCACTGCGGGTGAGCCATTCAAGGTGACGATTAAGGTTGGGCCACACCCCAATACGGTCCAGCATTCAATAAGATATATTGAGGTCTTCTTCAAGGAGGATGGGCGAGTCTTCAACCCGATTACAATGGCTAAGATAGAGATGACCCCTGAGTATGCAGAGCCCGATGTGACGCTTACATTAACTCTAAAGAAGAGCGGGGTCCTCTACGCCGTCGAATACTGTAACCTACATGGTTTGTGGGAGTCCAGGAAACAGATAACAGTTGAATGAGCATTCAGAGAAGGTTCTCAAAAAATTTATTTATCAAATTCCTCATTGCAGGACTGTTCTCTATAAATATATAGGTAAGGAGGATAGTTAGGAATATCTGGATAGCTTTCTCCCACCCTTTCCCGGTGGTTATCCTCCAATTTAAATGGAACCTCCTCCTGCCTGTAATATTTTCATCCCCTATTGGCCACAGCCAGAAGATACCTGTCTTGGTTAGGCTATCCAGGGCTAGATGGCTTATGTATCCTAAGGTGAAGGCGGTCACCAACGCCACGTTCAAGCCGAATATCAGAATGATAATTGAGTCGGCTAATATTGGGATCCAGATATTATGTAGAAGTGTCCTATGGAAGCCCCTACCTGTTAATCTCTTCCACACCCTTCTTATCAAGCTTTCCCTACTTATCCAAGCCTTATCTATCATCCAGTCTATATCGGGTAGTATTGATGCAAGGGTCGCTGTGAAGCTGGCTACTGCGCCGAAGCCAAGCCTCATTAATGCCATGCCAACCAATACGCCTACTAGGAGGTGGGTGAGTTTCTCCATAAAATCACCGTGCCCCCAACCTTAATTGGATGATTTTTCAGTATATATGTCCACTACTTCTATATTGTGCTCAAGGATTTTGACAATATGGCTGCCCCAACCGCATATACAATGATTATGAATATCGATAGATACATGATTTCATTAAGATATAAAGCTATGGATTCTCCGTAAAGTAGTATTCCCCTTATAACGTCCAGAGCTCTCTTCATGGGAATATAGTCCGTTAATATTCTTAGGTAATCGGGCAGTAGTTCCAGTGGGAACCAGATACCTATAAACCATTGTAGGAATATTCCGAGTACGATCGCGAATCCACTCGCCCCCTCCGGGGTCTTAGATAGGGCGGATATGATTAGGCCTATGGATATTCCGCATAGGCTTCCAAGGACCACAACTATAAGTAGATCCGGAATATTTAGATAGATTTTTGGCTGGAGGGTTGGTAGGCCCACTGCGAAAACCAACGCCGTGTATATTAGGGTTAGGAGTAGCGCGCCGAATGTCTTTCCAAGTAGTATCTCGATCGGACGTACTGGTGTGAGTATAAGTCTCTTTATCGTCCCAGCCTTCTTCTCATTCACTATTGAGGCAGTCGCAGATACCATTGATGAGAATAGGAATCCATATGCTATTATACCAGTCAATAGGAACTCTTTATACTGGATATTCTCTGTCCCGACTACGGGCTCTATATCTAGATTAATAGTCTCTGCATATGTTCTCATAAATCCTATCATGCTTTGATTGACTCTACCCGTCCTCAATAGGAAGCCCTCAATAATCTCTCTAGACATCTCATTGAATCTATCTATAACTCCCTGTATTATTCCTCTCGTTATGTCGGCCGTATTTGGATCAGTATTATCTATGTAGACATCAATAGTTGCTTGGCGCCCACTCGTTATGTTTGCACCGAAGCCCTCAGGAATAATGATGTATGCATTGAGGTCCCGTTTCTTCAGCATATTATAAAGGGTCTCGTTGCTATCCAATATCACAACTTTAGTGACGTTTGTCGAATTGAATATATCGACTATGGCCTGGGATAATTCGGTATTATCTTGATCTAATATGCCAATATCAATAGTTATTGACCCACCGCCGCTGAAGATGGCCGCGAATAGTAGCATCAGGATGATTGGGAAGGCCATGTTCCAAAAGAGCGCTTCCTTAACCTTGAGCATTATCTTCGTATCATACTTCGCTATAGTTAATATCCTCCTCATTCCTCGACAAGCCTCCTACCAGTCAGGTTTATAAATACGTCCTCTAGGGTTGGCCTCCTAACCTCTATTCCCTCAACCGGTATACCAGTCTCATCGAGACTCTTCTTAACCCTCGGTATATCAACCTCGTTTAACCCGGGAATCTTTATATATTCATTGGCTACTATTGAACCTCCCATATCCTCAAACAACATCTGCGCATGGTCTAAATATCTACTCTTAAGCCTCAGTATTATAGATTCCTCGCCACCATATTGTTTCTTCAAATCGTCGGGAGCCCCAGTCACTAGAATCCTGCCTCTATCGATTATAGATACCCGGTCACATAATTCATCTGCTTCTTCCATATAATGGGTAGACAATAAAATTGTCTTACCCTCCTTATTTAGGTCGGTAATCAGCCTCCAGAAGTCCCTCCTGATATTTGGATCTAAACCGGTGGTCGGCTCATCCATAATAATTATCTTTGGGTCGGCTATCAAAGATGCTGCTAATGCGACCCTCCTCCTCTGACCACCCGATAACTTAACGACATCCTTCTTCAATATATTGTCATCGAGTTCCAGGAAATTTTTGAGACTATCCAATCTCTCTTTAAATGCCTTCCTAGGGACTCCGTACAAGCCTGCGAAGTATTTTATGTTATCTATGCCAGATAGATTCTCATATAGGAGGTGGTCTTGGGGCACATATCCGACCAGTTTTTTATCGAAATCTCTATTCCTAGTCTCGACACCAAAAATCTTTACCGTGCCCGAATCCTGCCTCCTCAACCCCAATATAATCTCCATCAGTGTAGACTTGCCAGCCCCATTGGGCCCCAGTAAGCCATATATCTCCCCAGCATTGACTCTTATCGTAACTTTATCCAATACCCTGGTTTGGCCATATACCTTGATAATCTCTATTGCCTCAAGTGCATACATAACTTGGATACACCAAAAATTACGTGATATGAATCCAAAGTTTTCGAATTAATATATGATTCATTGTACTCATATTATATATAAGGTTTCAACCCAAGGCTTTTTACTATACCATATATTAACCCCATTTGATTAAGTTCTTTATATGAAGTGGGAAATCGTTCAGGGCCCGGCCTATGCAATGTTGAAGATTAATCTGAATCCTGGTGAGTCTGTTACGGCTGAGGCCGGTGCCTTCGTAGCGGGTAAGGGAGATTATGAGGTTAAGACCCATACAGGTGGTGGTATACTCACTGCATTGGCCAGGAGACTTGCTGGAGGTGAATCGATCTTCCTGAATACGTTTATCGCAAGGACACCTACAGCGCTTTGGTTCGCCCCATCCCTACCAGGAGACATTAAGTATCTAGAGTTGGATGGGGAGCTTATAGTGCAGGATATGAGTTTCCTCGTCTCACACGGCGATACAAGATTGACGGTTGCATGGAAAGGATTTAAGGGGCTGCTTGCCGAGGGAGAGCTTGTATGGCTAAAGGTCACAGGCCGCGGTGGTGTCTGGGTAAATAGCTACGGCGCCATTGAGACCATAGAGTTAAGGCCGGGTGAGAGCATGATACTAGATAACTTCCATTTCGTGGCCATGGACTCATCCATAGATTACAAGATCAGGAAATTCGGTGGATGGAAGAGCTTCTTCCTAGGCGGTGAGGGCGTTGTTGCGGAGCTCCATGGCCCAGGTAGGGTATTGGTTCAGACTAGGTCACTGCCACCACTAGCAGCAACTATAGCTAAACTTATCGGTAGGGGATAGAAACAGAAGGATATAATTAACTCTAGATAAATCGAGATAATTGTTTAAATTTAGAGTAGCCTCAACCCCTTCTTCTTCCTTATATTTATCGTTAATACTCCATTGTTATATTCGTAATTCTCTATCTCTCCCCTGATTTTCTCGGGGAGCTGTATATATTTAAGTATCTTACGTTTACCCTCGGCTTTAACGAGTAGTCTATCTCCCTCCAGCCTCAGCCTAAGTGTATTCTCATCTATCCCTGGCAAGTCAATCACGATTAGGTATCCATCCTCCTGCTCTATAATATCTGGCTGAATCTCCTCACCCTCCTCCATCCTCGGCTCCTCAGTATGTATTCCGGGCCCGAACTCTCTAACCCTAGGGACACCATCGGGGCCGATGGTTACTGAGAAGCCCCTAATCATAGGCTTACCCCTAAACATATCTTCATCGAATAAATCCATCTCCCTAAATATCCTCTCCATCCTCTTCATCATATCCCTCATTATCTTGAATAGTGGGTCGTCTTCATCATCCCAGAAATCGTCCCTCGGCATATAACACTCACCATATGCTTATGCTCAATTAAATAACACTGTTTATCAATATATAAGCATAGATATAACCTGTAAGCATCTAG
>WAMZ01000071.1 GCA_015522055.1 Candidatus Geothermarchaeota archaeon | reverse complement strand
TAATTGGATAGAATGTATGCGAATTAGTCTATCTTTGTGAAGTATTTTATGTCGTTTATTGACCCCTTTCGGTCCTCCCTGAATACTGGTTTTACTGGCATTCCTACGTATATCTCATCAGGCTCTATTCCCTCTAGTTTATGGAATATTCCTCCTCTTATTCCTTCGAAACCTATCAATGCCCAGATTATCTTTTCCTCTAATTCGTTCCCGTCCTTGTCGATGTTCTGTATTGTATAGCCTATTATGAAACCATTTTGTTTCACTTCGACGAATTCCTCGACCTCATCTAGACATTCCTCACAGTATATTCTTGGAGGTAGGTATGTTAGTCCACATTTACTGCATCTCGATGCTATGATCTTGCCTTCTTTTAGGCCCTGGAAGAATTTTTCATATCCATGTCCTAGTGTATACACGAATTTTTCTACATTCATATTGTCTTCTATAAACATAGGTTTGGTCCTGTTGAAGCCCCATACACTCATCTTAATCTCCCTCCATCGGCTCAAAGTATAGTATATCGGTTATCGATCCAGTTCTCTCCTCCTCGGGCCTCCATACGGCCCTAACCCTCTTGCCGAATATTTTTCCGTTCTTCACGTCTTCTGGGTCTACATTCCCCAGTTTATGGAGTATCCCCATACCAGGTGATGCGCCGTCTAACTCTATTACCGCTACGACGAGGGGCTTATCCATGCGCCCCCTATCCGCCGCTATGTAACTGACGACTGCAGTATTGACTATGCCGGTATCCTTAACTTGGACCCACTCGCTTGTGGGCTTGAAGCAGTATGAGCAGAAGGTTCTTGGGGGCACATATATTCTGCCGCAGTTCAGGCATTTAAGCCCCATTATCCTGCCATTCTTCAGCTCCTCCAGGAACCTTGACATGGCTATGCCCGCGCTGAACCTATATTTAGCGTCTGGCTTATCCTCTACATATGGGATCCTACCCTCCTTCAAATCCACATCTTTATATGGGGTGCCGGGTAGCTTCATCATGACCACCTCCATTTAAACCCTCATAATTACAACTGTGCCTATCTGCATTAGATCACCCCATGCCTGTGCCAAGCCAGTAACTGGATCCTTGGCTACCTGTCGTTTACCAGCCTCTTTCCTCAGCTGCCAGAATATCTCGGCCACCTTCATTAGGCCAGCGGCGGCGATTGGGTTACCTACTCCTAATAGGCCTCCACTTGGATTTATCGGTAGGTCTCCATCCCTCTCGGTCACACCCTCCCTAGTCAGGATCGGCGCCTCACCCTTCCTCGCCAGCTGGAGGCCCTCCATGTGGTGAAGCTCTTTATAGTCGAATGGGTCATATACCTCAGCCACATCAATCTCCTTCCTCGGATTATCTATTCCAGCCATTTTATAGGCCATCTTACCAGCATAGTATAGATACTTTGGGAAGGCTAGGTCTCTATTTGTCCAGTAGGTTGTGTCTAGGGACCAGCCCACACCTTCTATCCATACAGGTGTATCCGTATATTGTTTGGCATACTCCTCATTGGTAAGCACTATTGCTGCTGCACCATCCGATACAGGTGAGATATCTAGCCTCTGCACAGGCCATACAAGTACCTCGGAATTCAATACGTCCTCGACGGTTATCTTGGCCGCGACTTGTGCAGCGGGATGGTCGAGTGCATTCCTCTTATTCTTGACGGACACCAGTGCAATGTCCTCCTTCTTAATATTATATTTATACATGTATCTAGCCATCTCCAGGGCGAATATCCATATCAGATTTACCCCGAGAGGCTTGTCCATGATTGGGTCGAAGATATGGTGGAATACATACTGCGGATGCGGCCTCACTGTACTCATCTTCTCCTCGGCTACTACTAGTACCCTATCGAACAAGCCTGATGCCACATGCCACCAGCCAGCGATCGCTGCGAAGACGCCTGTACCGCCTCCCACGAATACCCTAGTATATGGCTTCATATATCCACCTGCGGCGTCCGTCATATGTTCACCCTGCATATGTATACCGTCGAACGCGTCAGGGGCGGTTCCAAGCACCACCGCATCTATATCCCTAAGCGTTAGCCCAGCATTGTCCAGCGCCTGCTTAGCCGCCTCCCACGCCAGTTCCCTAGTTGTCTCATACATCCTACGTCTAAAAAGTGTGAGCCCAGCACCTATAACGGCAACCCTATTTTTGAAATTGATATTCATTCTAGCCATCTTCACCACCCCAATATTACGACAGCCGCAGATGGGGATGGATACTCCATCCTAGCCATAACTAGGGCAGACTCCACAGTATCAGGCCCCGCGCTGCGTAGATACATCATCGCATTATAGAGCTTCAGGAGGCCACCAGCCAATAATGGGTATCCACATCCGAGATAGCCGCCAAATGGATTAACAGGTAGATCACCGTCTGGGTATATGACTCCATTATACATTAGTTCGTTTAGGCTATAGCCGTCGTTTAGGCCTAATGCATATATGGATTGTAACTCCCTAAATGAGTACCGGTCATCTATGAAAGCCACGTCTATAGAGTCGTATGGGTCATCTATACCAGCCTGGGAATACGCCATCTGGGCGGCCCTCCACACGAACTCTGGCGATGCATAGTCCCACTCCTCTATATATGAGGAGCCGCTGACCCAGCCTACACCCTTAACCTTAGGCGCGTCGATACCTAGGTCTCTAGCGGCCGTCTCACCGGCCAATACGGCTACAACTGCGCCATCACTATAGCTACTGATATCGAGCTCCCTAAGTGGGTAGCTTACGACCCTAGATTCCGAAACCATATCGGGGTCAACATCTGAGCCGTAGGGTGCGATGGGATTATTCAAGGCATTAGCCCTATTCTTCGATACAACCAGTGATATTGCGTCTCTATCAACATCTAGGTTCTCCATAAAAATATTCATCTCGAGGCCAGCCAAGACATGTGGATTATCTATTAATGGCCTTATGACATATGGGTCGAACGCCATCCTCCATATACTATTTATATCCACGATGTCACTAGCCTTGCTATGGGCCTCAACAGCAACTATGTTGAAGGCACCTGTCTTAATCAGCATGTAGGCGTGGATTACTCCCCATAAACCGTCTCCGGATACGGTGAATACTGGTTTCAATACACCTCCTAACTGATCCGGGATATACTCATCGAAGATACTTATCCCCTCCCAGTAATCTTCGGATGCCGAGACTATGGCATCCAGGTCTCTCCTGGCATCTATACCAGCATCGTTGTAGGCCTTGACAGCCGCCTCAAACATCAGCTCCTTAAAGGAGAGTTCTGGTGTGGATGGCGAGAACCTTGTGGAACCAACTCCTATTATATAGACATCACTAGGCAAGTGCTCCACCCCGCATAGAAGTATCAGACAATCATTGAATATATTGATTCGTCGTTTTAAAGCAAAATATAGACAGATATCAACCCCATATAATATGTTGACCCATCCAAAGAGATGGATAAAAAATTGTGAATATTTTTACTATAGTTTCCTTCCCATCAGTACGCCTCTCTATTCTGGGGATAAGGGGTCTGAGATTAGGCTCTCTAGACGCCTCTTCTCTATAACACTGTATATTCTCTGACCCTCGATTCTATGTCTATAGAGTGCCTCTCCCATATCGATGTACTCCTCCTTACCGAGCTCTCCTCCCATAACCCCGAGTAAGATGGAGGCTAGACAGTCGCCAATATCTTTCAACATATCTTTTGAATATATCTGTACCATGTAATTGTCGAGCTTATTGGCTTTATGGATTAACTCCAATATTTTGTTCCTAGCCTTGGCTATATATCCAGATTCGCCTCCCGCCATCTCCTCCAAATCACTTATCAAGCCTATATGGGCGTTCTTCTTAGCCATAGCCTCGAGCATATCGAGTGAATGGATGTTACTCGTCCCCTCCCAGATGGGTGTTATCAACGCCTCTCGGTGCCACCTCTCTATGGGGAACTCGCTGAGGAAGCCTATGCCACCATGTATCTCCATCGCCAACTTGGTTATCTCGGCAGAATAATCAGCCGTATAATTCTTGACGATGTGGGTCAATAAACGTGCATAATGATAATCCATATCATATGGAGGCTTTGAGTCCCGGGCATTATTGAATTGGTGTATAGCCTTGAACGTCAACACAGTCCCAGCCCTTAGATAGAGCTCCATAACATATAGGTCCCTCTGGACCAGGGGGTGCTCGATAAGCTTCTTACCAAAGGCCTCCCTAATACTGGTGTAGACACGCGACTCAAGCCATGCCTTGGCGGATATACCCATGGCCCCAACCGAGTTCGCGAGCCTCGCGAGCATCAGGTTCTCCATAATATAGTATATTCCATCCCTAGTATCACCTATCAAATATGCCTTTGTACGCCTGAACTCAACCTCCCCAGTGGGGACACTAACGGTAGCGCTCTTCCACTTTAGACGCCTAACCAAGTAGTTGAGCTCCCCATCCCAAAGCCTAGGCACCAAGAACAGCGCAAGCCCCTTCGCTCCTGGGCCTGCTCCCTCTGGCCTAGCGGATACTAGGGCGAGGTCCGCCAAACCAGCGTTACTGGCGAAATATTTTTTATCACCATCCAGTAGCCACGTATCCCCCTCCAGCCATGCCTTGGTCTCATTGGAGCCGAGGTCACTACCACCCTGTATCTCGGTGAACCACGTTGCGCCAAATAATATCTCCTCAGCCTCACCTATAAGGCCTGGGAAGTAGCTCTGGACCTCATGACCTCCATACTTGTATATGGCGTATGCAGTCTGATTGGTAACCGTTATTATACAAGCGATTCCTGGATCGGAGATAAGGTATAGTGATGAGTAATGGTCCAGCCAGTCCCCACCGCGATACGCGACCCTTATAACGCCATATCTCTTTATGAGTTCATTGAGAACCATCCTCTCGACGGGGGATAACCATACTCTATCAACCCTTTTCCCATCTATACTCCATGTTATCAGTCTGGGATTGGCAACTTTATCAACGTAGTCGGCCGCTTCATATAGTGTGGTTCCGACATATCGGCCTAAATCACTTAGTTCAGGCTCCCTACCCATAAAGAATCTTAGGATGTCCCTGAATCCATGGTCGGCTTCATAATGATTAACTCCATATATATTTGATAGGTATTTATAGTAATCCATGTTCCCACACCAAATAATTAATGAACTCCAAGAATAATAATTGTGAAAATATTCGATTATCCTAAGTGAACATAATCGTGGTATATTTACTATCTAATTGAGGAATCTGGTCTAAGTTAAACTATTTATTATTTAACTAATGTATATTTATGTATCTATGTATACGCTAGACCCGAGGTATGACTATATTAAGCCGGATTTAATTGTTATCGATGAGAAGATTTCCTATAAACATGAAATATCCAGATATATTAGGTCCTCGAGAGGGAAGCCGATCCTATTCAAAAATGTAGTTCTCCCAAGCGGAGATCTATCAAGGTACCCCGTGATAGCTAATCTTGCTGGGTCTAGGGAAATTATAGCCAGATACTTAGGTGTAGAAGTTGATAGGCTCGCCTATTATATGATGGATGCATATAAAAGTCCTAGTAAGCCTAGGGTAACTGCACCGGATGAATATATTATTTTGGAGCCTAACCTCGATATACTGCCTATTGCTGAGCACTATCCAGGGGAGGCAGGTAGATATATAACTGCATCCATAGTCATCGCTGAAGACCCTGAGTATGGCCTAAACGCATCATATCATAGGATGCTACAGTTGTCCAGGGATAAGCTTGTAGCAAGGGTTGTCCCGAGACACCTACATCTATATATAGAGAGAGGGGTCAAGGATGTGGCGATATGCATCGGAAACACTCCGGAAATCTTGGTTGCAGCGGCGATGTCGCCCCCATTGGGTGTGAGTGAGATGGATATAGCGAATTCTCTAAAGCCAATCAAACTTGTAGATTTCGATGGTGTTATAGGGGCGCCTTCCGAGATCGTATTGGTCGGTAGATTCACGGGTGAGAGGCATAGGGAGGGGCCATTCGTGGATGTAACAGGTACCTACGATATAGTTAGGATGGAGCCCGTCATAAAGGTCGAGAAGATGTATATAAAGGAGAACGCCTTCTATCATGATATCCTACCTGCTGACCAAGAACATAAGATATTGATGGGCTACTCTAGAGTACCATCCATTCTAGACGCCCTCCTTGATGTAGGTATAGATGTTAAGGATATATATCTCACACCAGGTGGAGCCTCATGGCTCCACTGTATCATTAAGATTAGGAAGACATCCGAAGACGACCCGAAGAAGGCGATAGACGCAGCATTTAAAGCACATAGATCCCTAAAGATGGTTATAGTGGTGGATGAAGATATCGATATATATGACTGGGAGTCTGTTGAGTGGGCGCTGGCGACGAGGGTACAGCCGGATAGAGATGTATATATCTATAGAAACGTCAAGGGATCATCCCTCGACCCATCTGCCGACCAAGTTACCAGGCTTACATCCAAGTGGGGGATAGATGCAACCATCCCCGACCCCTCGAGAAAGCGTGATTTCATGAGGGTGGTCTAGGTTGTATCTGACTAAGGAAGAGGAGAGGATGCTTAGGGGAGACTATGGTTATGGATATAGGAAGGCGATGGAGATACTCGTCGCCCTAGGGGAGATATATGGAGCCGATAGGTTGATAGATATCGAGTCGGCGCATATCTCTGGAGTCTCATATAAAAATTTGGGGGATGAAGGCCTAGATTTCCTTAAGGAGATGGCTAGGGATAGTAGGGTGAGAGTCAGGACGACGGTAAACCCTGGGGGGTTTGACCTGGGACAGTGGAGGCAGATGGCTATAGACCAGGGCTTTATAGCGAAGCAACTAGAGGTTATAAATACATTTAGAAGAATGGGTGTTGAGGCTACACTAACCTGTACCCCATACTATAGTCAGAACCTACCGAGAAGGGGGGAGCATGTTTCCTGGGCTGAGAGCTCAGCAGTCACACTAATTAACTCGGTCATAGGTGCATATACGAATAGGGAGAGCGGCATCTCGGCGCTAGCATCAGCATTGGTTGGTAAAACCCCCAATTATGGTCTACATACATATGAAGGGAGGGGGCCCAAGATTACTGTAGAGATAAAATTTAGGCTCAGGGAGATACATGAGTATGGGATACTTGGATATCTCGTAGCCAATAGAATCGGGAATCTCATCCCATATTTCAAGGGGCTTGGAAGGCCAACCATCGATATGGTTAAATATTTATCCGCATCACTATCGACCTATGGCGGGATACCCATGTTCCACATAGAGAATGTCACCCCAGAATCCAAGAACTATGAACCTCCTACCGAGAGGATCGTGATTGATGAAAAAGAATTCAAAGATACTTCTAGGAGACTCAGGGATGACTTGGATGCCGTTGATATGGTATGGATCGGCTGTCCCCACGCCTCACTAGATGAGATCAAGTATGTAGCCGATAAGGTTAGGGGTAGGAAGTTGATTAAGAGGCTAGTAATTACCACGTCAAGGGACGTATTGCTGGAGGCCATGAAGGAAGACTATATAAGCGTGATTAGATTGGCTGGTGGAGAGGTGTATGCAGATACATGCATAATAGTAAGCCCCATGGGAGCCGGTCTAAAAGGCGTATTAACCTCATCCTCCAAAGCCTATTATTATCTAAGGGGGGTAAACAAGTCCAAAGTCTACGTCGCTAGTATCGATAAATGTATAGACTTTGCGCTGGGTGGAGAATTATGAAGGTATATAAATGTAGGGTCATCTATCGAGGCTATGCGGAGGGGGAGGCGCTGGTGAGCCCTGAGCCAATATCTTTCTATGGCGGCGTCGACCCAGCAACTGGCGTGATAATTGAAAAGGGCCACCCTATCGAGGGTGAATCTATATCAAATAAGATACTAATCTTCCCCCATGGCAAAGGATCGACCGTAGGGAGTTATGTACTCCTTAGGCTGGCTAAGAGAAATTTGGCTCCAAAGGCGATAATTAATAAATCGGCGGAAGCGATCGTAGCTGTGGGTGCCATTATATCGGAGATACCGATGGTAGACAAATTACCTGACGAGTTCTACAATGAGGTATCGACAGGAATGTATATAATCGTCGATGGAGATAGGGGTGAGGTAAGGCTACCATGAGACTAATACTTGGAGTCACGGGGGCTTCTTCAGTAAGGCTAGCCACTAAGTTCTCAGAAGTATCCAAGCAGTTAGATATAGAGCTATATAGCGTTATAACAAAGGCGGCGGAGAAGGTATTCAGCTACGAAGACCCCGGAGGCATCGATACCATTCGGAGGAACTCCAAGGCCCTATACTACGAGGATGAGATGGATGCACCCATAGCATCCAGCTCATTCCCTACCGATGGAATGGTTATCATGCCATGTACAATGAATACCGCTGCAAAGATAGCCCATGGAATATCCGATAATCTCATTCTAAGGGCAGCAGATATACAGATAAAGATGAGGAATAAGCTCGTCCTAGTACCCAGGGAGTCCCCATTGAGCCCAATCCATCTAAGGAATCTATATAGAGTCTCGGTAATGGGAAACACATACATTATACTACCACTTCTAACCTACTACCATGAACCAGTTACAATCGAGGACATGGAGATGTTCACCATAGGTAAGGTACTCGATGTATTTGGAGTGAAGCATAATATTTATAAGAGGTGGGGAGGTGGTGGAGAATAGACTTTGGATGATAAAACTCGGTGGGAGTCTAATAACAAATAAGGAGAAGCCATATACAGTTAGATATAATGTATTGAGGCGGCTGGCTAAAGAAATTGCTATGCTACATAAGGAGGGATACAAGCTATTGCTGGGGCATGGGGGCGGCAGCTTCCCACACATATCGGCCAGGAAATATAGAACTGTTGATGGAATCATCGATGAAAGAAGTAGGATTGGGATGTCTATTGTACATAGAGACGCCGAGAGGCTGAATATGATTGTATTAAGATACTTGTTGTATGAGGATGTACCCGCATATCCCATCCAGACATCCGCGATATCGACCACCAACAATGATAAGATAGTGAAAATATTCACCTACCCGATAATCCACCTCCTAAGGAACGGCCTCATCCCGGTAGTTTATGGAGATGTGGGTATAGATACCTCGAAGGGATGTACAATCATATCTACAGAGGCGATATTTGAGGCATTGGCCAGGGAGCTCTCAAAGGAGTATACCGTAAAAATCGTTATGTGTGAAGCCGTGGATGGCGTCTACGACAAAGACCCCTATAGATATCCAGACGCCAAATTAATACCCTTAATCAATGAAAAAAATATAGAGCCTGTATTAAAGATGGTTGGTGGATCTGCCTGGATAGACGTTACTGGGGGAATGAAACATAAGATAGAGACTTTATATGGATTGGCTAAATCTGGAATCTCATCAGTTATAGTTAATGGGCGTGTAAGGGGGAGGCTAATAAAGGCTGTTAAAGGCCTCCCCGTTATATCGACCAGGATAGAGATATAAATCAGCTGGAAATATATTGAATTAGTTAATGACTAGCATGGATGATAAGGATAATTGTCTGATGCCGTCGCTCCAGGAGATAATGACGGCTAGGAAAATAATTTCTAGATACCTACCGAGGACACCATTGGTATATTCAGAGGCGATATCTGAACTCCTTGGGTTTGAGGCATACTTCAAACTTGAGAACCTGCAACCAGTAAGGTCGTTCAAGGTTAGGGGCGGGGTATACTATATGTATAGAATGAGGGATGAGGCGGTTAGTAAAGGTGTTATAACTGCTTCGACAGGGAACCATGCACAGTCAATAGCATATGCAGCGAGGCTCTTTGGGGCTAAGGCAACTATAGTCATGCCCAGAGGAGTATCCGAGATAAAGATCAAGGCTATCGAAAGACTAGGTGCTGACCTGATATTCCACGGTAAGATATTCGAGGAGGCAAGGGAATATGCAGAAACCCTCGCGAGTAAACACGGTATACTCTATGTACACCCTGTCAATGAGAGGCTTCTATACCCAGGGGTTGCAACAATGCATTTAGAGAATGTGGAAGACCTTCCCGATGTAGATGTAGTCATTAATCCAATTGGAGGTGGGTCCGGTGCAATAGGTGCGGTCTCAGTATACAAGAGACTCACAGAGGAAGTTAGTGTGATAGGTGTACAGGCTGAGGGTGCACCAAGCTTCTACCTATCTTGGAAGAGTGGCAGACTCGTGTCCACAGGGAAAGCAGACACGATAGCCGAGGGATTGGCGACGGCGAGCGCCTATGAAAACCCACTCAAGATACTTAGGGGAAAGATTGATGACATAATATTGGTCAGTGATAGTGAGATGAAGCATGCTATAAAAATTATTCTTGAGCATTTAGGGCAGGTGGCCGAGCCAGCGGGGGCCGCCGCCCTAGCGGCTGCCATGAAAATAAGGGAGTCGCTCAAATCAAAGAAGGTGATACTAATGTTGACCGGAGGAAATATCGACATAGAAGAATTAAAGAAGATCTTAGATGAAGTGATGTAAGGATTATGTATCAACCGATTATACATAATGCTTCTCCATTTCCTGAGATTCAACGTTATATGCTATATTAAATAATTATATTTTATGATTGGGTTATGTCCATATCACTGGATAAACTCCTACATATATTTAGGGATAATGTTGAGCTGGCATCGAAAGTCAAAGCATTAATATATAAATATGCAGAGAGACTCATGCACATGGGGCATAAACATATTAAGATAATGAATTTCTGTGGAACCCATGAATGGACGACCGTGCACTACGGCATAAGAAGCCTACTTCCAAACAATATTGATTTGGTTGCCGGGCCAGGGTGCCCAGTGTGCATAACTCCAAGCAAATATATCGAGGAGGCTATCCGCCTATCCCTAGAAGGAATCCCAATATATGTCTTTGGAGACGCATATAAATTGCCAGCAGTTAATAAAGTAGATGGTGCATCAAGCCTATCGGATGCCAAGGCATTGGGAGCCGACATAAACATAGTATACAGCTTTTTGGACGCGATTAAGGAGTACAAGGCCAGGGAGAGAGCCCATGAATCGGTATTTATAGGTATAGGTTTCGAGACCACCTCCCCCAGCTACGCCGTCCCTATATACCGCGGTATAGTCCCCGATGGTCTTTATGTACTAAGTATCCTGAGGCTTACCCCACCAGCGGCTGAATATGCGTTGCGAGCCGCGATCGATAGAGGGCTGGAGCCGGTGGATGCCATAGTCGCTCCGGGCCATGTATCAACTATAATAGGTGCTAAGCCCTGGGACAAAGTATCGAGAAAGTTCGGGATACCCACCGTAGTATCCGGTTTTGAGCCCGCTGACCTACTGATATCTATAGCCATGTTATTGAAGATGATATATGAGGGGCGCTCAGGCGTCGACATAGAGTATCGGCGCATTGTAAGTTTTGATGGGAATGTTGAGGCCCAAAAATATATCTATAGTGTATTTGAGGAGATGGAGGCGGCTTGGAGGGGCATAGGCTTCATACCATCCAGTGGACTTGGATTCAGGGATAAATATAGATATGTAGATGCTATAGATAGATTTGGAATAGAGGAGCCTAGGCCGGATACATGGGTGGACGACCTACATCCAGAGTGTAGATGTGCCGATGTAGTCCTGGGACTGAAGAAGCCCACAGACTGCCGTCTATTCATGAAGGCATGCACACCCGATAGGCCTATGGGCCCATGCATGGTTTCATTAGAGGGTACATGCTCAGTATGGGCGAGATTCGGTGGGGGCGGGTTTGCCGATGAGCTTGCCAAGGAGCTTGGGCTCAGGTGATTAAATATGTGTTGGGGGGTTCCGGCCAGGGTCTTATCTGTAGAGGGACTCATGGCCAAAGTCGACTTCGGAGGCACCATTAAGGAGGTTCTGATACTGAATGAAGATATCTCCCCCGGGGATCTAGTAGTAGTACATGCAGGCACTATAATAGGCAGGATCCATGAGG
>WAMZ01000070.1 GCA_015522055.1 Candidatus Geothermarchaeota archaeon | reverse complement strand
CCTCGAAGGGGCCAATCATCAAAGTCATAAAGGACCTCATTCATCATAGCCCAATCAAAATATATGATATAGCTTACCTATCAAAGTTAAACCTTCAACATTATGATAACAATCATTAAATTATATTATTTTGGTATGAAGCATACAATCTATACAATTGGGCATTCAAATAGGACACTGGAAGACCTAATCACTATATTGTCAAAATATGGGGTAAAGATATTAGTCGATATAAGAAGATTCCCAACAAGCAGGAAATACCCATGGTTTAGAAGAGAACGGCTTGAGCATACACTAAAGGTCAATGGGATAAAGTACATTTGGATGGGTGAGGACCTGGGTGGATATAGGGAGGGGGGATACAAGAAATATATGGCTAGCAGCCGATACCTCGAAGGCATCGATAGATTAATAGACATATCGAGGAAAGATGTAACGGCAATTATGTGCAGCGAAAAACTTTGGTTCAGATGCCACCGACGCCATATATCCGATACACTGGTCTCTAAGGGCCTCAGGGTGATACATATTATTGAAATAGATAAGACATATACCCATAGAAAACCAGTCGATAACTAACCATTTTTAATATACTTTGAATAAAAGATATAGGTGCAAGACATCTCATATATATTATAGTTATGTATATGGATTGGAGTCTATCCAACATTCTATATGAAGCACTATACGCTGGGATACTATTCATATGGGTAGTATTCATAGTCAATGTCGTCTCCAAGAAAAGCTATGAATGGATGGCCAAGAAGAGAGGTGAAAAGGCGGGGGTCTACCTAGCAAGAAAAGTAATACATTTCCTCGCAGGAGGATTGGTGGCAGCCCTAGTCCCATATCTATTCGGGTCACCCATCATACCCTTCATACTAGCATTTATACTCACTATATTCGTATACATCCCACATAGGACTGGTAAACTGATGTACTGGTTCCAGGTCGAGGATAATATTGCAGAGGTATACTTCACCATTATGTGGGGAATACTCATACTATTCGGGTGGCTCATAGATGTATGGTTGGGCGTCGTCCCAATACTATTTATGGCGTGGGGAGATGGAATCACCGGAATAGTTAGAAACTTTAAATATAGCCAGCGCACCAAGGCATGGGAAGGAAATCTAGCCATGGCTATACTATGCTTACCAATTGGATACATAGTCTATCAGTGGATAGGAGTTGTGGCCGCAATCGCATCAAGCATCATTGAGCACTTCGAGGTCATAGACGATAATATAAGCGTCCCAGCCGTCAGCTTCATCATACTACTAATATCATACTATATCTAGTCGGACCCAATGGATCTGGAAATGATAATAAATAATATGGGGGTACGCGGGGCTTCACCTCCTAATAGCGCCGTTCACCATGCTAGATGCTATACCGATCAGCCATATAATCACTGGATACACTATTAGCCTCTCCATGCCACCCACACCGAGACCCATGTAGTTATCTGATGCAAAAAAGACAAGAGCAGCCAGACTAACCAATCCAAGAATCAACCAGATATACCTAAAAATAGATACCTCCACCCTATATGAGTAGAGCGCAGCCATGCCTCCGAATAGGAACGCTACAAAAGCCGAGATTGTATGTAGAATACCCATGTTCTCCGGGAATATACCGACTCCAGCAGCACCCACAGACGCAAGTAGAAGAAGTAGGACAAAAACTCTGTCCACACCTACCCTAAGTAGCAGATATGAAGCAGCTATACCCAGCAATCCGAGTAGAACAACCGAACCATTGAATATAATAGCCGATGGACCTACACCCAGGTCACTGATATAGTTTTGGGATATACTGTAGCCAGGATATAGGAAAGCCGATACATTCATCAGTATGAAGAACTGAGTAGCCCCGATGAATATAAGTAGACCAGCTACCCTCAGATCATCAGCCATACTCTATAAGATAGCAAGCCCAATATTTTAATAGGGTAGTAATATCCAAAACAAAACTTAAAAACCCAATGCCCAAAAATATATGAATGGAAGCGGGGGTTCCCCTAGCCTGGCCAACGGGGCACGGCTTAGGACCGTGTGGCGTAGGCCTTCGTGGGTTCAAATCCCACCCCCCGCACCAAAATATGAACTATCAGTATCAATAACCATTTTAAATAATACTCATTAATCTTTGACATCTGGAATAAATGAATATCGAGATACATTATTAGTAAATAGGATCATCTATATATATTCCGCGATACCCTATCTACATATTAATATTAAAAAATGTGGTGTCAGAATAAATATCCTTCACTACATGAACAGCATATTATTTTATAAAGCCAGATTGAGTTGAAGAATAGGTGGATACAGGATGGTAGATAGGAGACAATTAACATTTATTTCAGCGCTATTAATAGTTGGCATAGTATCAT
>WAMZ01000069.1 GCA_015522055.1 Candidatus Geothermarchaeota archaeon | reverse complement strand
GTATAGAGGGGCCCGTGGTGTAGTGGTAGCACACCGCCCTCGCAAGGCGGAGGTCCCGGGTTCAATTCCCGGCGGGTCCACCACCAAACAAATTGATTATCCGAGGGCCTAGATCGCATATTAATATATTATATACCATGTTCCAAGTGCTACGGCACATGTTTCATTATAGTTATCAATTATTTTACCTTGGCATACTATAGTTTTTCTCCCTGCTCGAATTACTTCACCTACTATTCTGAAGGGTGAGTTTTGGCTATTCATGGGTTTTAAGAAATTTATTTTTAACTCCAGGGTCACCTGATTATTACCTGGGTTTACAGTTAGGGCGGATGTACCCATGGTCTGGTCTAGTAGTGCCGTGACTATCCCGCCATGTAGGATCCCTCCCACCCTCGAGTGTCTTTCATCATATTCATATCCTGTCTCTGCATATCCCTTGCCTAGTTTTAGGATCTTTATGCCTAGAAACCTATGCATTGGACTTATTTCCTTAAATATGCTGTTCAACTCTTCTAGATGGTCATCGATTGACCCCTCGTTTATCATCTTCTGCAGAATTCTAATTGGTGGAATACCGCTACCCATGTTCCCCACCCTTATTATTTACCTTAATTTCATAGGAGACCCTGGCTCCAGCTTCTCTTAGGGTTATGGATGCGCTACAATATTTCTCGAGGCTGAGCTTCACAGCCCTCTCCAAATCTTTTTCATCGAGATCCCCCTGGGCTATGTATCTTATTTTAACGTCATTGTATATCTTTGGATACTCATCCCTCCTCTTACCTTCGATCTCAACCTCGAGTGACCTAAGGTTCTTCCTCATTTTATTGAGTATCGATACTATGTCAATCGCTGAGCATGTGGCCGCGGCTACTAATAGTAACTCCATAGGAGAGAAGTACTTTCTCTCTTCAGCCTTCCTCCCATCCACTATTAATAATCGTCCATCATTGGACTCTGCAACAAACTTATAATCCCCTAAATGTTTTATGGTGAACATGACCGCCACCTCCTATATAAGTAAACTAGGTTATTTTCATCCTATTTATTGGTAGATATTTTCACGGTGCTTATTGACGCATGTATCGTGACCTACGGCTAGGTTGGCCTGGTTAGACTCTTTTCTTCACGCAATAGAATATTGAGAGCTAATACCATAAACTTGTTTTGATTGAATTTGTTGCCTTATAGGGAGCGGGCGGCTTTCCACGCATCGTCCCCTATGTGGTGTAGGTTCTTAACGACCTTGCCTTTCTTCATGTTTCTCAACCGGCTCGAGTCTACAAGCGCCCTACCCACAGCTATAGCCTGCCCATACTCCTCTACCTCGACTACAATTATATCATTCTTGGTGAAGTACGTATATGATACGATTCCCGGCCGCATAACATCTGCTCCATTAGCTATATATTTGACAGCCCCCTTATCGACAACCACAGTATTATAACCTTTGAAATATTCTAAAGCCTCGATATATGGTAGATAGTCGTCTCCCAGCCTAACTATGACTGGTTTATCATCGATAAGTATAAGTTCTCCCCTCTTTATGGCTACTGATTTTATGTTTTTCGTCTTGGGTAAGCTTGCCTCCATACCTAGGTCTCCCATATGTTTTATAATCATCTTATACTCTTTCTTACTAATTTGCCTAACATTCATCTGGATAGTACACCAGAACCATGATTTTATGGGCTATTTCCATTAAACATTGACATATGTAATCCAGTGTTTATATTCATTATATCTACCCCTTACAACATTTTCATATATCTCCTGTAGCTTCCTCGTTACTCTCCCTGGCCTGCCGCCCCCTATCTGTATCCCATCTATTTCTATTACTGGGGTGACCTCGGCGGCAGTGCCTACTATGAAGACCTCGTCGGCTCGGTACAGTTCATTTGGCTGCATCTGCTTCTCAATGACCTGGATACCCAATATATCCCTAGCTAGTTTTATAACTGTGTCCCTAGTTATTCCAGGGAGAATCGATGACTCGATGGAGGGTGTATAGATGACCCCATCCTTAACTATAAATATATTCTCGCCGCTCCCCTCAGCAACATACCCATGTTCATCTAGCATAATAACTTCGTCATATTCTCCTCCCGCCTCGAGCCTGGCTATTATGTTATTTGCATAATATCCACTCACCTTCGCCTCAAGGGGGACGCTCAACCTAGATATCCGCCTCCATCTACATATCTTGACCCTAGAGCCCTTCCTATAAGCCTCCCCTAAATATTTCCCCCAGTCCCAGCCTCCAATTGCTATAGAGTATTTATCGCTATAATTCGATAGGTCTATACCGAGATAATCATCCATATTATAGAATGCTATCGGCCTGATATACCCATCCCTCAACCTATTATATTTAACAACCTGTATAACTGCATCCCGGAGCACATCGACACTATATCTAGGCTTCATGCCAATAATCTCCATTGACCTTATGAACCTCCTGAGGTGGTCATCCAGCCTGAAGACGCAAGTCTTACTACCATCGAAATAGCATCGGATTCCCTCGATAACGGCCGAACCATAGTGAAGGGCATGTATCATAACATGTACCTTAGCCTCGTTCCAAGGCAATATTTTACCATCGAACCAGATATAGTCACCTCTGGGCAACTTATCTGCACCCTAGAAATAGAAATATAGGATAAGATACATAGAAAAATAGTGATCTTAGTAGACCGCTCTCCATCCAAAAACATGATATAAATATCGTATAGTGGGGCCGCCGGTGGGATTTGAACCCACGACCTCCTGGTATCTGCTCCATCAGATTCAATCCACAGCCAGGCGCTCTGCCATCTGAGCTACGGCGGCCATTTTTCTATAATTGATTTTGGGGTTGTATTTATTAATCTTTCGGGCTTCGGCTTCTATATATTTGTATGTTTATGGTCTGTATGGTTTTTTATTAGGATTGGCTTCTTTTTCCTTGTTTGTGTGGATGGGATGAGTCGAAGAATATATCTCTATCTATTTCTCGGCTTTGTATTGTTGTTGATACTTACTGGTATCTATATATTTGTATTTATTGATGTAGGGTCTGGCGGGGAGGAGGGGCCGCCTAGTGAGTTGGGTGGATATGTTTTGGCTGAATATATATCGGGTGAGGCGGCTATCCAGAGTTTAGGCAGTATACATGCATTTCTACCTAGCAGTGAATATATTGTAGATGGTTTGGTGGCTGTATATACAAAGGATGGTGATATTGTTCATATATGGATGGCGGTGTTTATTTCCGAGGAGGTGGCCCTTAATTTAACCCAGAGAATGTATCTGAAGATGTCCGAGGGTAGTAGTCAATATTCTATTCCCGAGACCCTTGATTTGGATGATCTAACTGTATATTATGGGAGTGGGAGAGGTATGTACTACTTTTTCTTCAGTTACGGGAAGTCGGTTGTATGGATATCTACCTCAGATCCGACAAGTGTAAAGAATACGGTTATACCAGAATTGCTGGACTACATATAAGAATTAAAAATTAATAATGTTTCTTAGTCCAGGTAAAATCAGATATATTAGTATTATTCAGCCAATAATTTTTGGGGTCTTTACTTAATATCTCCTTAGGGGGTGTCTCTATTGGGAACACTGTCTTTAATGCTTTCTACAGTACTCTCGGTGCTTTCTGCACTCCTGATATTATCTAGACTCTTTATCGTACTGAAGTGGCTTGATACGGCTCTGCAGTACATAATTCCAGTCAATTTATTGTATCCCGGATCGACAGCAGTCACTATTATATCGTTCTTTATACTAGCCGTTGTTATAATTGGATTATTTCTAGGTACCTACTTTGAGATTAAGAATCTATCCCTAATATCATCAGTAATAATATTTATATCCCTATTAGGTTTTTACTCACCACGGGCCGATTCCCTCAATGGGCTTAGTTTTTTTAGGTTTATATGGTTGCCTCTGGCTGAATCAACTGTTGGTAGGGTGGCCACTGCACATGTTATCACAATTCCATTCAATCTGATTGATGTATTTTCAATGTGGATGGGGATAGATATAAATTTGGCTTTCCTAACTTTTCTGTCGGGTTTAGGGCTATCAATTATATTATTGATTATAGTTGCAAGGCTGTCTAGATTACTGATTGGTTATGAGCCTGATATCGTATGGGTTAGGGAATATTCTAGATACCCATCGGTCCTAGGATACATATTATTCAGCTATGGCTTGCTAGGCTACATATTGAAATACTATCGTGATGTGTATTTCGTAGACCCTGGCTTTGTGTGGCTACTGTCCATATTAGGGATTATAGGCTGGGCATTGTTGAATGAAGTGGATATATGTGTTAAAATGGGATACGACTATATGCTATATAGGGCTAGGATACCATTTCTAATCCCTATTCCTAGACTAGTGAGTAAACTCATTATGTATCCCTGGACTCTATTGCGGAGGCATGCTAGGTGGGAAAATGGTAAAGACATTTTTTATATCCAGATAGTATACTTGACGATTATCTTACTAGTGTCTAACATCATAGACATTGTCTTGATGGGCTAGCTCTAAAAACCATATAACCAATTTTATTAACCTACTTTAATACTAACTTATTATATGCCTAGAATAGATAGATACGTAGCTCTATACATCCTGCTCGGCCTGATTGTAGCAGGCTCGTTATTTACATACTACATGTTCTTCCACCCAAGCGTCGTACTTAGGGTCTCAACCACCACCAGTTTATATGCAACTGGATTGTTAGATAAGCTTGCCGACGAGTTTATGGAACGGCATCCTGGTGTTATGGTTCAGTTTATACCAGTGGGTAGTGGTGAGGCTTTGAGGAGGGCCAGTCTAGGTGATGCCGACCTAGTTCTAGTCCATGCACCCAACCTAGAAAAAATATACTTAAGTGAAGGATACATAATGGATGGTAGAATATTTGCATACAACTATTTTGTGATAGTTGGGCCGCCGGATGACCCAGCCGGCATCAGGGGGATGGGAAACGCCACCGAGGCATTTATAAAAATATACGAAAGTGGTTTAGCTGGAGAGTCCCTATTTGTAAGTAGGGGGGATAATAGTGGGACCCACAATAGGGAGCTATTCATATGGTCAAAGGCCGGGCTAGAGCCGGGTGGCTCCTGGTATATAGAGTCGGGCTCGGGTATGTCACAAACACTGGAAATCGCAAACGAGAAGTCCGCATACACACTAAGCGACATGGGCACATTCCTAAAACTGAAGAAGACCGGGGTCATAGATAACCTTGAGATCATGGTATCTGGCGACCCCGACCTAATAAATATCTATAGCGTATATCTAGTAAACCCCAGTAAAGTTGATGATGTAAATATAGAGCTTGCCAAAGAATTCATGAACTTCATAGTAGGAGAAGATGGCCAGAGAATAATATCTGAATATGGTGTTAGTGAATACGGCTCAAACCTATTTTACCCAGTAAATGAAGAAAAACTACCTGAACTAAAGGAAATATGGAATTATTTCGCATCATAAAAATTAAAATATTATGTGTAAAACATCACATAAGACCACATTTAATAATGAACATCTCCTATAAATTAGAATTAACTCGATTAATGAACCTTATTATACTATTTATTACTAGATTAATATGTCTCAGAGGGACGCCGGAGTCGCAGAAAATATAAAAATTTATATTCCAAAGGCTATAGCGGAGATGGAGATTACGGATATTAAGGAAGGAGACTATGAAAGCTCACAGTAAAGGATAGTGGAATAATAAAAAGATTCTTTCATAATTTGAACAGACATAATAT
>WAMZ01000068.1 GCA_015522055.1 Candidatus Geothermarchaeota archaeon | reverse complement strand
CTATCTATTTATATTAATTTTCATCCGAGATCCTTTTTTTAATCTGGCTTATTTTTATTATTGGTGGGGGGATGATAGGGCTCGATAGTGCTGAGCTGTATGATGTCTATGCTGACTTTGACCCCCATTATATGTATATGAAACCTTGATATGCTCTTTTTATGGAGATATCTACCTAATTTATATTGGTGGTTCCTGTTGTCATGGGATTTCGAAGCCTTCTCACGTGACTTAGATTTCCTTGGTAGGATATTTAGTAGCAGATTGAATAGGCTAAGTGGGGAGGGTGGATTCGGGTCGTTGATAAGGTATCTAGATAGGGATAGGGCCGTTAGATATGCATACGAATACTTTGGTGATGGTGATTGGGTCGCTTTAGGTATCGATGGCTCTATGGAGCATAGGGAGAGGCTGGAGGTGCTAATTCTCTATGTTGCCGTAGCCAGCTATCGATGTAAGTTCACCGTCTCAGAGAGGGATGTCGAGGTAGACCTCTCGGGTGTCGAGAGGGACTCGAGGTATACATCCTCGGCCATCATACCCCTATGGCTCGACGATATAAATGAATTTCTCGGGAGTAGTGAGTTGGGTGTGGCTAGGAGCCTAGACACAATAATCGGGAATATGCCCTTCTCAATAATGACCTTCGGAGAATACTATATGGGGCTCAGGGCCGCGACTGATCAAGAGGTTAAGATTATATTCTTCGATAGGCCATTCGCATCGAGCATAGGGCCATATGGCCGGGACCTACGTAGATTGATATATGTGGATGATGGTGGTGTATTAACCAAGCTCCATACGCCTAGGCTGACCAAGGGAGACCTATACCTAGGCCTATACCATGGAGTCGAGAACTATAGGATTAGGCCGGAGAAACCCTACCTAATCCACTATATCACTCAGCAGCTAATAAAGGGTGGAGGAGAAACATATATAAATGAGATTGTTAGAGACATCAGGGTAGATAGGGAGAAGATCGTAAAGAGGGTTAGGAGACTCAATAACCTCCTCGACGGGACCCTAATAGAAGAGATAACCCCAACAAAAATTATACTCAATAGGGATAGACTCAGCTACTGGGAGAGGATAAAGAAGCTGATCCAACTTGTGGGTAGGAAGTTATTCGGGGAAGACAGAGGGGAACACCCACTATACTTAGGCGACGGTAGGTGGATAGGGGCGAGGGAGCTGAACGCGGTAACCCTATACACTATATATGAAGCGATAAACCAGATGCATAGAAGCAAAAAATTATTCGTCGGGGTAGGTAAAGACACATATGTAACGGATCTATCCAGGGCCCTAATCCATATAACCAACCACCTAGGCATCACAAAAATCGAGGACCCACCCATCAAGAGTGATAAGCCACTACTAACGACATTGTCTACAACCGACCAAGAGACCTTCAAGACACCATGGAGACTAATAACCTACGACGGAGTAGTAGCGACACTAGCCAAAAGTGAGAAGCCTGGGGCACCCACTAGACCCGCCAGGAGGAGACTAACACAAAACAGGCTAATAGCCAGAAGCTATTTCCAACTCAGGACACTAAGAGGCATAAATAATATAAATGTAAAGTCGCCAGTATTCTTCTACGATCGATTCCTAACCCCAGAAGACATGGACAAAACGGTGGAGATACCCATAGCAATCAACGATAAAAAGATAGACCTAGAGATATATCTCGAGACAGGGCTCAACGAGATAGATAACTTGATACTATATATTTTGAGCAAGATGGATAAGCCAGAGATAGCCGAGGCCACTGGACACAACTACCTACTCTTCCTAGCCGATAAAGATGTAAAGGTAAATATAAAGCTAGTTAGAGACGCGGTTATAAACGCCGTAGACACCAAGATAGCACAAATAATTAGAGATAGAAATATATATGTAGTCACTAGGAGATTCAGGGAATATAGACATATAGTTGAGAGGAGGAGGTCACGATAATGAATACATTCCATAGACTAGACAGTAAGTTCGATGGGAAACTTAGGCACTATAGGGTTGAGAAGACGAAAGCAACCCTCAGGGGCCAAGAAGTAACCTTCACCGAGGGAATAGCATATATAGACGCCCTCTTCGACCTAGAGATATTCGACCACCTCCACCAACCAAATATCATCGGCATAGAGAGACGTAGATCTGACGGCCAAGACGTATATATACTCTTCGAGGTACTAAACGCCAGGCCCATGCACTACGAGATGCCCAGCCTAACCCCAGAAGTACCCCCCGTCCTAAAATGGGAGTATCTAGAGAATATTAGGGAGAGCTGGCACAAAGGCGGGGAGAACTGGATGGAGATAATATGTGTACACACCGGATACATCATGATGGAGATAGATGGGAAGCCGGTCTTCGAGAAGAGCAACCTAAGCCCACTAGTAGGCTCAAAGGCACATATAATGTCCAGCGATGTAATAGAGGAGATGGTATGCATAAAAGACCAAATCCACAGCACGGAGATAGGTGAACTAATAGGGTATCAAATACCACTATCAATAGACATATACAGCCTCTATAAATACCATACAGGCGTATTCGGCTTCACAGGATCAGGTAAAAGCAACCTAATAAGCTTCCTAATCAGAAAAACATTGGAGAAGGTAAGTGACATTAAAATAGTTATTTTGGACATATCGGGGGAATACACCGTCCACCTCCTAGATAGACTCGCTGAGAATGGGGGGACTGTATATACGCCAGAACCGATAGACATTGAGAAATTCGCAGAGACACAAGTAATACCAGAGACACTCCTAGAGTTTGAAGACAGGATCAGGGATATAATCAGGAGGAAGGTAAGGCTTGAACATATAGCCTTGGAGTCAGGGTCACTGACGATAAGGGACTTGCTGAACTCCCTAAGGGATGAGGGGGAGAGATACCCATATGTGAAGATAGCCCATACAAGGCTAAGGAAGATACTTAGAGATATCGACCTAGACCAAGAATTTATAGGTTTCATGAGAAACGAAGATAATAGCGAGATTAGTGGGAAAGTGAGGGAAGTCTTGTTATCCATCATGGGGAGCATATCCAATAGAAGCACCCTATACAAAACTCTAGAGGCAATATTAGGCGAGGTCGAGACTGTAGGGGAGGAGATTGCAGAGGAGGAGGCACTCAAAGATATTATAAGAAACATTGTGTTAGACCCATCGGCCGACAGCATATCCATATTCTATATACCAGAGCCTATACAAGCCAGGAAGGCCTCTACCATATTAATAGAGGAGGCATTCAACATAAAGAAGAGATGGGCCATGGGCAACAAGATCCTATTCATAATTGATGAGGCACAAGAGTTTATACCAGATAGGCAGAAGGCAGAGGACCTAACACTATACTCCAATCTATCTGTCGAGAAGCTACTGCGGCAGGGTAGGAAGTATTATATGGGTGGGTGGATAGCCACCCAGAGGATAGCCCACCTAAACACAAACGTCCTACAGCAGCTCCACAGCTACTTCATAAGTACACTCCCCAGATCATATGATAGAAACGTGGTTGCAGATGCATTCTCAATAAGCAGGAGTGTAGTCGATAAGGTTACCGAATTAGATACAGGGCAATGGCTATTCGTTAGCTACAAAGCCACGAGGCTCAAAAATATTCCAATAGAGATAGAGACGCCCAATAACGAGGAATATATAGTCAGCTATCTATCGGGGTAGCATCATCTATTTCTAATACCTGTCCTCGCCCTAAGCCTCACCTGCTCAACAACAGCCATCCTAAGAAAGACGGCAGGCGATGTAGGTAGAAGCCTAATCCTCCTAACCATATACATAGACAAGGCTAGGAAAGCTGTTGATACCAGTAGTAGAGCCGTATAACCAGTATATGATATCAATACACCAGATATAATGGATCCTAGGCCGCCACCCAAGCCTCCAGCTATATAAAGCCGGGAGAGATTTCTATCCCTATACATAAGCATATATGAATTAAGTGAGATAGTGATATATGCCCATGAGAAGCCGAACAATATAAACACGATGGGAGATAAATAGAGTGTTAGGATGCTCCCAAACATAGCCAGAACGAATAGGGCCATATAGGCCGATATCCTGATGAAGAGCCCCTTATTAAGGCTCTCGACACCCCTAAAATGATCCCCTACGAAGGAGTAGGTGAACATTGAGATGAGTGAGGCCAGGAAACTTAGGGCGTAAACAACCCAACCATCGGCACCCAAGCCGGAAAGGTATGGGAAGACCTGGGTATATGAAAGTGATAGGCCGAAGTTGATAAGGAAAACATCTAACAAGAAATATTTATACCTAAACCTCGAGACACCATTACCCAGCCTACGGGATGAACTAGGTACAGCCAAACGGCGGCCCACAAGTAGGGGGTAAGTCAATAATAGTATGGATACGAGGGCATAATTCCACATATAACCCACGGAGAAAGACGTTAATAGCCCCACTCCAAGCCCAACCATCCAATAGAAGCCACCTACACTCTCCAACCTAGATAAATAACTCCACTTATCCCTAAAGAAATGGCCACCAATATCAACATACACAAGATATATGAAAATATTTAGGACAAGCAATAGGACAAAGGCACTAAGCAACACGGCTATAAAGCCGCCACGAACATGGATAT
>WAMZ01000067.1 GCA_015522055.1 Candidatus Geothermarchaeota archaeon | reverse complement strand
TGTAGTATGAGTTTCTTGACTATTCCTTTTCTCATTTGTTAGATATATCTAGAAATATCTATTTAACTTATGGTATAATCTGCCGACTATAATAAAGATTCTTTATAGGTGGTATTGTATATTTGGACCTTATATTGCTGGTATCTATTGCTTTAACTATATATCTATGCATATTCTATTATTGGGATGGTTTGGTTAGGCATAAAATACCGTGGTGCCTCCAGGTATATTAAGAAGTTTATTAAGTATTATAAGAAGAATAAGGATAGTTTGACACTTAGGGATGTATTTAATTTCTATGATGATCTCGTGGAATATATAGTTTATTTCACTTTGAGTGGTAGGGATGGAGCGGATTATTTAATGCTCATAGGTACTGATTTGCTGGATGCCATTGAGGAGACCCAGGATGAGTTTGTTTTTGTGCCTCCCATGTTACCCATAGAGTCGTGCTATATATATGTTAATGATTTGGCTAAGCCTGTCGTAGATAGGGTGGCTGAGGTTATAAGTGGTGTAGACGACCCGATAAACCATCTTGTTAAGCAGACTCTGAATGTCTTGAATAACAAGTCTGTGGAGGAGGCTGCGATAGTATCTTCTGGCGTCCTGTTATATGGGCTCCATTCATTCTTCAATAGGGATCTGGATGGGGGGTTTACCGCTATACAGTACTTCTCGACGCTGCTTAATTTCTTGAATAGCCCTAAGGAGATGGCCTTTTCACTGGTTTCATATATATCCTTGGTCCTCCTTATTGAATTATATTCATCTGACGAGGAGTTTAGCAATGGGATTGAAGAGAGGGGGGATAGATATTTTAGGGATACCTATGTAGCTAGGATGGTTCGTGAGTTCGATGAGGTTGCTGTTGAAAACTATCTGCGTGATCTTCTTAGGTATATGCAGGTCTCGAGGGATAGGTCATTTATTGCGAGGGAGTTTATCGCTTTTAGATGGTTTTACAATAAGTTTAAGGATATGTATCCCAATATGGTTGGTTTAATGTCTAGAGTCATGGGTGCCCTTGCCAGGATTCTATATAGTGATGACGAGGCATATCTAAAGATGACAGAGAGGTTTTATAATGAGGATAGGATAGAAAATTTGTCGGAATATGAGTTGGAGAGTATATTGGCTGCTGCGCTAAAGCTATATGACTTGGGTCTTAGGGACAGTTTCCGAAATATAGTTAATTATATAAGGAGGATTGGTGAAGCGTCTAGAGATAGAGAGTCTCTATTAGTCTCGAGGATATTGGATAGTTTGGAGGATTAGTGGTTCAGGGCAATTCGTTCTCTTCATCCTATTAGTCGGTTCAGGGAGTTCTCATCATTACCATTAACTATAATGTTATTAAGTAGATTTATATTATTTCGAATCTCATTACATCGGTTGTCTCTTTCCTCATCCCTATTACATATATAACTATGTCCCCATGATGTAAAATGCCTTGTTCAAGCAGTTTGTCCTTGGTCTTGATGAGTATCTTCATGATATCCTCGTGGTTCTCTGTGTACATGGGCTTTATTCCATAGAGGATATTTATCTTCCTAGCTATGTACTGTCTGGTGGTGGCTATCCATAAGGGCTTGTTTGGTTTGTATCGGGAGAGCCTCCTAGCCGTGTTCCCCCCTTTCGTAAAGCCTACTATCCTACCCTCCAGTATATTCGATATGTATATGACTCCCCTGGCAAACTTATCGTACAATGTTTCTATAAAGTCTGGTTTATAATGTATTGCTCTCCTACCCTCTAGATATCTGTCCACGAAGCTTAGGATTCTATCAGCCCATCTAATTGTCTCAACTGGGTATCTACCTATAGCAGTCTCACCCGTTAACATGATCGCATCCACACCCTCTTCTACAGCGTTGAATAGGTCTGTTACCTCAGCCCTGGTTGGTGTCTCACTATTAATCATACTCTCGAGTAGCTGGGTAGCCAATATAGTTATTTTGCCGTATCTGCTTCCTGTCTCTATTATCTCCTTCTGGACAACTGGTATCTCCTCTAGGTCTATGTGTTGTCCAAGGTCTCCCCTAGCTACTAGTAGGCCGTCGGATTCCTTGGTTATTTCGTCGAGCCTCTCGAGTGACTGTGGATGCTCTATCTTTGAGATTATCCATGGCTCGCCCCCTAGGTCTTCCACTATCCCCCTTACTCTCTTTAGGTCTTCTTTACCTCTAACCATGGATATAGCTATATATTCCAGTTGATTCTCTATTGAAAACTTTAGATCTGCTATGTCTTTATCGGTTAGTAATTCTCCACCCCCTGTCTTCCCCTTTATAATTATTTTCTTGTTTGGTTTTAGAACACCGTTCACCAAGCTAGTTACATATATCCTCTGTTTTTTCTCATCTATTTTCTCTACCTCCATCTCTATTAGTCCATCATCGAGTAGTATGTGGTCCCCAACATCTATATTACTATAGAAGCCGTCTTCATCGACTATTATTCCTTCATCCTTCGAAATTATATATCTCCTTCCTTTCAAGATTTCTATATTCTCTCTATTTTTTACTCTGATCACCTTTGTCTGTATGTCTCCAATTATTGGAATATATTGATCCGTCTCCTCCTCTATCTGCCTAATCCATTCAACTATTCTCTTGAATAGCCTGTGGTCTCCGTGGGCAAAGTTTATTCTTAGGGCATCTGCACCTGCCTTTACCATCGCCTTGATAACCTGTTTGTCGCTTGACGATGGCCCTATCGTAGCAATTATCTTCGTCCTCCTCATACCACTATTCATCTCTCTCAAATAATCTTTGCTATTATTGAAGTATGCAGTGGTGATATATTATTTTATTATAATGTCTAGTGTAAGGATGCATAGTCTCCTTGAGGCGTTGGTGGCTGGTTTCGCGTTTGGCACTGCATCTATATTTATTAGGTATCTTTCGTTCTATGGTGTAAATAGTTTCTCTATTGCTTTTTACAGGCTTATAATCGGTTCACTCGTATTGGTTGTGATTATCTACTCGGTGTTAAGAGCTAGGGTTATGGTTAAGGTATTTGACAAGGCTTTATTGAATGATTTTAGGGTTATGGTGTTTATGGCCCTTGCTCTATCACTTCACTTCATATTCTACATCCAGTCCGTTATAGATACGTATATAATTAATGCTACATTGTTGGCCAATACCGCTCCGGTTATGACACTAATCATATCTTTTTTCTTGGGTGTAGCGAGGATCAGTAAGGTTGATGTCCTGGGTGTAACTCTGGGTTTCCTTGGGGCTTTTATAATGGTGATTAGGGGTTTGGGGGGTGGAGGTACATTTATTGGGGATGTTGAGGCCCTGATATCCGCATTCCTATATGCTGTTTATGTAGTTGCGGGTAAATACATTTCGACACGTGACACTGTATCGGTTATGTGTGTAGTTTATAGCCTATCTGTTCCGGTGATTCTAGTCTATTCATTGGTGGTAGGTGTAGATATCTCGTTTCCATTCAGCAACATATCGGCCTTGGCATTAATAATTGCATTGGGTATTATCCCCACAGCTATTGGGCATACGTTATTTATATCTTCTTTGAAGGGTTTGAGGCCTCATGAGACTTCATTGGTGGGGTTGCTTGAGCCTGTGTCCGCCACCATATATTCACTATTCTTGTTTGGTGAGGTGCCTCCGTTCGAGTCGATTATAGGTGGCATGGTTATTGCTTTATCGATTTATATAGTATCATTTAAAGGTGTTAAATAATTCTCTCTAGAGCCTCTCTCAATTTATCGTAGGTCTCCAGAATATGTTCTACTATAATCTTTGTATTGGATATTACTGGCATATAGTTTGTGTCACCTACCCATCTAGGCACTATATGTAGGTGGTAGTGTTCCTCTATTCCAGCTCCGGCGGCCCTACCTATATTGGCGCCTATATTATATCCACCCGGTTTCATGGTCTCATCAAGTATTTTTATCGATAATTTGGTTAGCTGGTGGATCTCAAAGGCTTCATCGTCGGTAAGGTCTGTGACGCTTGGGATATGCCTATATGGTGCTATCATTATATGTCCATTGTTATATGGATATTTATTCAGGACTATATAGCATTGTTTACCCCTATATAGAAGTAGATTCTTCCGGTCATTGGCCTTGTCGTCGGCTGGTATCTCGCATAGTATGCATGTATCTGGCTTAGGCATCTTTATATATTCTATTCTCCATGGTGCCCAAAGCCTATCCAAAGGATATCCCCTCTAGCATAGAAATTGTCTACATTAATTTAATTTTAGGGGCTGGAGGCTTTATATTAATTTAGGTCTTCGGGGATGAGGCCTGTTATAATAGTCCATGGCGGTGCGGGTAAGATAGCCAGAAAATATGTCGAGAGTAGAAAGAAGTATTTGTTTGATGCTGCTCTAAGGGGGTATAAGGTTCTGGAGGGCGGTGGTTCTTCTTTGGATGCTGTAGTTGAGGCGGTTGCGTATCTCGAAGACTCCGGCTACTTCAATGCTGGAGCTGGTAGTGTGCCTACATCGGATGGGGTTATTGAACTGGATGCGGCTGTGATGGTTGATGATGGGTCTTTTGGAGCCGTTGGGGCGGTCCCGAATATCAAAAATCCTGTTAGACTTGCATTGGAGGTTATGAGGAGGACTCCTCATAGAATTTTGGTGGGGGTTGAGGCGAAGAATTTTGGACTTAGATTGGGTTTTAGGGAGATGTATGCGGATGAGTTGACTGGTTTGGAGCGTGTCTGGCAACTGGTGAGGTCTGGTGAGGCCTCGGAGAGATATATAGATAGATTGAGTAGGGCGAAGGCCGTCTTTGGCGATACTGTGGGGGCGGTGGCCCTCGATATTGATAGGGGTTTGGCTGGTGCAGTCTCCACAGGGGGTATCCTATTTAAGTTGGGTGGTAGGATGGGTGATAGTAGTATACTTGGGGCTGGGATAATGGTTAGTAAATTGGCTGCATCGGTTGCCACTGGGGTCGGGGAATACATAATTGATTCAATGTTATGTTATAATATAGTCCAGTATAGGCGTGTCTACAGCTTGCCAGCATCGGTTAGGAGAGCCTTAAATTATATGACTAGGCTTAGGGGCAGAGATAGTGGAGGTGTCATAGCTTTGGATAGGTTTGGTGGGGTCGGGGCGTTGTTCAATACCGAGGGTATGGGTGTCGCCTATATGAGGAGTGGGATGGATGAGCCTAAGGTTGTTTTTTATGAGCCTATTTTCATATAGTCCTGTATCGTCGTGATATGGGTCAATCCTGTGGAATATATTTTATTTAACTATGTTGATATAATTTTGGGTTTATAGGTCGGTGGTTATATGAATGGACTGGGGACTACAGAGCTTCTCGTGATATTCATATTTATTCTTATACTGTTTGGTCCGGAGAAGCTCCCCGAGTTTGCTAGGAAGCTTGGGGCATATTATAGGAAGCTTAATGAATATAAAAGGTATCTAGATGAGGAGATTAGGAGAGGGTATTTAGAGGCTGGGTTTTCTAATAAGAATGAGGATAGTAAGCTTAGGTTTAAGAGAGTTGAGCCTAGTGATAAGGATGAGCTTTATAGGGAGTTGGTTGAGACGGCTCGGAGTCTTGGGATAGATACTGAGGGGAAGGATAAGGTTGAGCTGGCTAGGGCTATTAGAGAGAAGCTTTCTATGGAGCGTGGTGCTGAGGAGAAATGAGTGGATCGGAGGGGCCTCCTGGAGACAAGGAGATGAGTTTCTGGGACCACTTAGCTGAATTGAGTATTAGGCTTAGGAGGATATTCATTGCTGTTATAACAGCTACATTTGCGTTGATGATTCTTCCCGCCGACCTCAATATAGGTAATTTTATGTTGTTGTTTAGTGAGAATTGGATGGAGTATAAGCCTCTTGTAGCTGGTTTATTGAATAAGATTAGGGCTGATATACTTCCGGAGTCGGTGATCCAAAACTCGCCTGTCGGTAATTCATCCGAGGTAGCCGGGCTTCTAAACATGACATTGATATATTCGGGTGGTTTTGCCAATGCCATGACTATATTTGTCGAGGGTAGTATTATTATTGCATTGGCTATCACCTCTCCATATATAGCTTATGAGCTCTATATGTTCCTAGCCCCAGGCTTATATCCGCATGAGAAGAAGTTTATTAAGACGTTTATATTCTCATTTACCTTCCTATTTGTTTTGGGGGTTCTATACGGGTATTATATAATTATGCCGATTACATTCAGGATCCTGCTTTATTTCCCATCTATCCTGGGTGTTGTTAAGTGGTTCGATGTGGTGGACTTCTATCATATGATATTTCTTGGCTTGGCTTTGAACGGCTTATTCTTCACGATGCCCGTCTTCCTAGTCTTAGCTATGAAGTTTGGGGTGTTGTCCCCTGAGATGTTGGCAAATAATAAGAGGTATATTTACGTGGGTGTATTGATTATTACTGCGATTATAACACCTGATCCGACTCCAGTGAGTATGATACTACTGTCGCTTCCTTTCATTGTCTTATATGAATTATCTATTTACCTCGGGAGGAAGGTTTACCCTTCTTAGTCTCTTTCTTCTTGGCCAGTTTCTCAGCCTCGAGTTTCGCCTCGTAATATCTCCATGTCCTGCTGGTGAAGTTGGCGACTATGGCAACGATGAGGAAGCCTAGGCTTGCGTAGAATAATGCAGCCGAATCTATGCTCAGTAGCCGTATCTCAACGTCGGGGCCTATTATTTTATCTCTCTCAACTTCATTATAGTATAGATATGCCTCGACCACGGAGTCCTTACCCGAGTTTTTCTCAATTTTGATTATGAGACTTAGTGATTCACCGTTGTATGGTATCTTCTTGCTCCAGTATATGCTCCTATTGCTATTAATCTCTCCATAGTAATCCGTCACTTCAATCACGATATTATCCTTATCTATTCTCCATGCACCGAAGAATATTCTTGTGTTTAGCCTAGTATCTTGGGGCCATCTGGCCTCATCTGTCTTTAGATACTCGACCTCACCACCCATCTCTATTCTGAGTTCATTGTATCTATAGAATCCTATGTCTATAATTCCTCCTGGGCTGTATCTCTCTATATAGGTTATTCTGAATCCTATCTCGGGCATCTCGAGAATATATTTGGCATCTATCATGTCGCCTTGGCTGCCGCTAAGGGATAGGTCTATGGTCGTATACCAAGAGCCTAGCACAACGTTGTCTTCCTCAATCACTATATATGTATTGCCGCTGGAGGGTTTAGATTTCAGGTGGTCTCTATTCATAACTTCCCATTCTCCTGTGAAGTCTACTACTCTGAATGGTTCCTGTGCATATCCAAGCGTTGCTAACGATACCAGAAGTGTCGCTAGTATACTAAATAATATTATTTTTTTGTTCCTCATAGTCACAGCACTTTTAATGAATTTCATGTTGGTTCTAAATAAAAGATAATCTATTCCAGCAGTAAGTTATTATAATGTTATTGTGCTAATCTCCGTATCGCTCTTCAATGAAGCTTTTTAGTGAATCTGCCCTCTTTACATCCTCAATATATACAAGTTTGTTTGATATCGACTGAAATAGTTTAGCGACTTCACCCTCATCTATGTTTCTAATATCGAGGTAGAATGTTAATCTATATAGTGGCACTATTAAGAGTGGGTCTATCCTTAAAATTATATTGGCGTTTTTAGCCACTCTATAGAATGATACTGTATCTCTTACCTCTATTAGTTCCATAGGCATACTCTTCCACCTAATAATATTAATTTATCTATTTAGTTTGTTAATGGATTTGAATACAATTATGCCTCCTCCGCCTTCCCCATTGTTAGGGTCCTGTATAGGTAGACTATAGAATATCCTATGAGGGGGATGGATACCATGCCTAATATAGGGTTTCCAGTCAATATCGGGAGTGTGGCAAATAGTATGTGTAATATGCCCATTGATGCGTAGCCTAATCGGGTTGCTTTCTTGACGGGATATGTAGCGTAGATTACTCTACCTGTTGACGCCTCGACCGCTCCATAATACTCCCGGCCTTTTCCAACTTTATATTTGAATATCCATATTGGTATGTAGATTGGATATGCCTCTATTACATCTATATCTATATCCAATTCTATCATTCTTGTGCAGACCGTGCCAAGGTGTTTGCTGATATTTCTATGTATCTGGGAATTTATATAATCCTCTATTTTCTCACTGGGAGGTGTGGCCTCGAATTGGAGCGGATTATATTCTGATACGTCTCCCCATTTATATATTGATTTGTTCTCGAATGGGATCTCCATATTTCTTATATCTTCATCTATTTTATCCATTAGGTGTACTGTATCTCTATCCATCTCCCTCGGCCGTTGATATATGGGTCTTGATATGTTTACTATTCTATCTAGTTCACCGCGTTTCTCGATAGATGTGAAGTCTATATCTCTATACATCTCTCCCCCGGCGAAACTGAGTAGACTATATACCCGGCCTCTGTATATAGCTTCCCTAATCCAGCATCTATACTCTCCATGTATCCTAGCCACAATGTTGTAATAAGGTATTAGTATTAATCTACTCCAGGTTATTTCCGATTCAAAATATGTGCTGCTGGGTACACCGATGTATTTAGATATCCACATAAGTAGAGTATCTAATGCTATGCTCTTACTGTATTTGATGGGTGCAATATATGAATTAACTATTTTACTGGATACTACTAGATATACAGCTGTGCAATCGATGCATCTATATGTTTCTTGCTGTAGCCGCTCCAACCTGCCTCCGCATAAGTGGCATTTAACACCTTCCTTGGTATCCAATTAATCATACACCTCTTGGGGTGAGGTTGCTTTTATTAATGTATATGTACCTAGGGCTCCAGCTCCCCCTGCAATCAATATATGGCCTATTGTTAATGACTCGGTGGGTCTATATAAGATGGAGATAGCCAATAATGCCCCAAGGATTATATATGATGTTAAGGCATATATTGCTCTCTTCCATCTTCCTAGAGGGACTTCGCATCGAATTACATCTCCCACCACGGGGTCATATATCCCTCTATATCTCTTTCCTTTATAGAGGTATGTGAATTCGACCGCTGGATAGTAGAGGAGCTCTATCTGCTCCACCTCCAGATATGCGTCATAGTCGAGTAGTTCATCAACCCTTTCCTCTGCCTCCCTTACAAGCTCTTCTTCAGCTAGGTCATCCAGTAGGTTCCTCGCCTCTTCCAGTGATACTTCCGGTATGACTGGCTCCCAGCCATTGATAACCATCTGGTTTAGCTCGATATAGTTCTTGATTCTTTTGGCGTTATCAAGTATCTCATCCAATGCATATATATCTTTGTTTATCCTACCGGGTGTGGCGATCAACCTATCTACCTCGACGGATTCCTCGACTGGAATATAATATGTCTCAACTTTAACTGTCGTTGTCTTCCCAGTCTTTATCGTCTTCGTTACTGTATGTTTCCTATATCCCTTATATCTGAATCTACCCTTGACCCTCCCCCTCCATATGGGTAGGCAGAACTTAAATGCTCTATGTATACTGTATCCATCTCCGACCTTATTTGACAAGAATCTTCTAATCTTCCTTAACGTCTCTTCAAAACTTATGGAATCGGGGCACAGAACACTCGTCTCCCTATATTTATTTGGTATGTTTACTACTGGGGAGCCACAGTAGCTGCATTTAAAGCCTATGATGTCGCTTGGGGTATCCTGCTCCGCACCGCAGGTTTGGCATCTCAATTTGATTATCATCGATGTTTCACTGGTAGGAGGTGAAATTTAATACTAATATAAGGATAGGGCATATTTAATGATTATTAGAATGGTTTCGGTGCTTGTAGATGAAGAGTGGGCAGGGGGAGTTGTCTCTACTGGAGAAGATTAGCCTATATATCCCTGGTTTTAGGGGTTATAAGGAGAAGGAGCTTCGACGTGAGTCTGATAGGCTTGTCAGGGAGAAGATTTACAGGAATTTGGATGAGGCTGAGAGGGCTTTTAGGGAGGTACTTACATATATGACGCGCCCAGTTCCAGATGATATTATGACACTGATAGATATAATTATTTATCGCCTTCAAGAGGTTAAGGACTCGGTTAGGTTTGCCGAGGCCGGCTACTCCGGCTTCTTCGATGCGGAGAAGGTGCTTGAGGATGACTTGGATAAAGTTCTACGCCACGACCTCAAACTGCTTAGGGTGTCTGAGAAGGTGGCGAATGATGTCAAGGAGCTCTCTTCAAAGGGCTTCAATGTACCCGATGCACGTAATCGATTGATGATGATAATAGAGGCTTTGAAGGTGATTCGTGAGGCTTTGTCTATTAGGCGTGATATATTGAAGGGCTACGGCCCGGGTGAAGGTGAGGGTGGTGAGTAGATTTGCCTATGGTTATTGAGTGGAAGGATCCTGGGGAGAATGAGATTATATATCGTTATCCAATAGAGGAGATTACGTGGGGGAGCCAGTTAATTGTACATGAGTATGAGGCGGCTGTATTCTTTAGGGATGGCAAGGCATATGATGTATTTACCGCGGGTAGACATACTATCACAACGCTTAACCTACCCCTACTGACTAGGGTGTTATCGAGGATCGCTGGCTTCGACGAGGCTCCATTCAAAGCCACTGTAATATTTGTATCCCTCAAGCAGTTCGTTGGTAAATTCGGGGCTAAAGCCCAGACGACTGAATTGGCTCCACTATACGTCAGGGGAGAATACTGGTTCAAGATTTCGGACCCAGGCTTATTTGTCAATAAAGTTGTTGGGGGCGCCGATGCCTACCTAACAAGCCAGATAAATGAGTATCTAAGAGGCTATTTCAACGAGAGGATCATCACCGAGTTGAGTAGATATTCACTGGTCGATGTATTCACTAGGCTTAGGGAGGTGAGCTTCCTAACAAGGAATGCTTTGTATGAAGCTTTTAAGCCACTGGGGATTGAGCTTGTAGATGTGAAGTTTGACAGTATAGATACAGATCCAGAATGGAGGGATAGGATATTCTATCTGAGGACGGGTGGAGTATCTGGGAGTGAACTTTTAAGGATGGAGACCATAAAATCTGCATCGGAATCCCTAGGAAAATCTCCTGGCGCAGGCTTCGGAGCCGGCTTCGTACTTATGCATGGATTGACTCAACCAGCGGCGGTGGGGCAGCCTCAGCCAGCCATGTTAATCTGCCCACAATGCCGATCCCAAGTACCAGCCAGCTCTAATTTCTGCCCCATATGTGGCTTCAATATTAGACAATATATGGCGCAGCAGCCTACTCCAGCTGGCAAATGCCCCAGCTGTGGTGCTAACGTCCCCCCTGGAGCAAAGTTCTGCCCCAACTGTGGAGCTAGGATATCATAGATTCCTTTTTATCCACTCAATAATCATAGGTTCTGGCATGGCCCCTATGAAGTGGTCTACTGGCCTACCATCCCGAAACATTATTACTGTAGGTATGCTCATAATGCCATATTTAGAGGCGGTCACCGGGTTCTCGTCGACATTTAATTTAGCGAGTAAGACCTTGCCCCCAAATTGCTCAACAGCCCTTTCGATCGCAGGGCTTAATATCCTACACGGCCCGCACCATGGTGCCCAGAAGTCAACAATTACTGGTTTGGAGAAGGATTTTCTCAATACCTTTTCCTGGAAGTCGTAGTCTGTAACATCGAATACCAACTCCTCAACCAATCCACGCTCATCCTCCCTAAGAATCTGGTCCATCATCTCCCTATATTTCCTATTCAATATTTTCTCAATATCCTCATCCATATGTATCCCCATAATTAGCTTTACTATATTAAAGGGAATTTATATATTTTATTTACATTGGAAACCAAATTCTATTCAGAGGCGTTGATGAGTTATATATTTTATATTT
>WAMZ01000066.1 GCA_015522055.1 Candidatus Geothermarchaeota archaeon | reverse complement strand
GGGGGGCCGTACCGAGGATGGTTTTTGGGGTCCCCGATGATTGGGATAACGATATAGAGATTAAGTTGCATGAGTCTAGAGTTGCAGAAGCATTGTCGGGTGCACTCGATGGGGACCATAGGTTTATATTCCTTGACGAGTCCCTCAATATGATTTATACTGTTAAGTGGTCACGTAATAAGAGGGAGCGATATATAGGGATTATTAGGTCTATTTTATCTAAGGTAATTAGCGATGGGGCTATTCCTATAGGGGTATTCTATACGAAGGCAAGGGATATTGCTAAAACCATTGAGTCGGCTGGCCATGAGGTTGATGTATTTATTCCTGATAAGGCTTTGATGGATAGGGTTCTATCAAGAGGTGAGAGGTCCCCGCTTTTCAGGGTTCACAACACTATCTTGGACGAATATGGTTTGGAGATCCTCTGTTTCTACCTAAAAATTGGTGATAGGAACATTTTGAGGGTGGAGTTTCCATCCGAAGCGTTGAGGCACGAGTCTATCGATGATATACATAGGGCTATATATGTAGATGCAGTTAGAGGAGGTGGCTATCCATATACCCTTATGAGGGCTCATGAGATGGCTGTCCTGGATTCGGAGGATAGGGAGGCGATCGAGAATGCTTTGGCTGAAGTCTTGGATATACCTATGGACTTAATATATAGTATGAAGCAGATATCGAAGTGGAGGTCGATAGCATGAATATTAGTAAGTATAGGACTGGGAGGAAGGCCGTCGGTGAAGTCGCAAATATATTGGGTAATAATGTCAGTGTTTATCTATATCCGGAGGCATATGAAGATGTCTCGATGGGGGATTTCCTTCTAATAACTGGTAGAAAAACCTCATTCGTCTCTGTAGTTGTAAAGAATTTGCATAGGGTTAGGAGGGAGCGTAGCTTCAGCTTGATGGGGATGGATTATGAAGATATAAAGGAAATATATCCCGATATTGATAGGCTTTATATATATGCTGTGGAGGCGGCTATAATAGGCACGGTGGATTTGTCGGGGAAATTATCCATCGGGCTCGGCGGGGCACCGAGGATACATGACATGGTTTTCAAGATGGATGAGGAAGATATACTTGAGGTCTTTAGATATAGGGATATCTCATTTGATTTACTGAAATATTTAGAGGGCTATGTGGATGATGATGTGTGGGTAAGGGAGTTTTTCAGGAGGAATAGAGAGGTATTAAGGTCCTTAGGGGATGGGGGAGATATACTTGAGAAGTTGATGGATACGCTTGTATGGCTCGGAGTCCCCCCTGCTACTTTTGGGAAGATAGTATCTATATTTATTGATGAGGTGTCGGGTGGTGGCTGAGGAGCTTGGAGTGGTTGTTGAGGCCTCTTATGAGGGGGGCTTCGGGATAGTTGTAGGTAGTAATGTGGATATTGAGGATATACCCATAGGGAGTTACATATTGGTATCTTCGGGAAGATATGATTATCTATGCTTGGTCGCTGATGTTGGGTATAAAATGCCTATTGATGAATCTCTATTTAGATATTTAAGTGGCGAGTATAGCGATATGGTTAGGAGATATATATCAAGGAGGATCGTGAATTACTTTGTGAGGGCTATACCCGTTGGTCGTGCAGGGCCTGAGGGTGTTGATAAGTCTGACACGATACCCTCCTACGGGTCTAAGGCGCTGATTCCATCTCAAGAATTGTTATCACGTTTCTATGGACGGTTCGACTGGAGGGTGAACTACCCACTTGGTGAACCCAAGGTTATCGGGAAGGTAGAGTATTCTATACCTATTAATATTAGGAGGATGATAGACCTTAATTTCGGTATATTTGGTAAAAGTGGGAGTGGTAAGACTTTCCTGGGTAATTTGATAGTGGCTTATACGATGCTTTATAATAAGCTGGCTCGGGATTCTGACGACTATATCGAGGCTAGGTTCTTGATATTCGATATGCATAATGAATATTCATTGGACGTGCTTGATGACGCAAGGAGGAGGGTTGCTGGAGGGGTATACAAACTATTCCCCGATGATTTTGTGGTGTATACCCCCGACTCCAGGTTCGCTAGTGAGTTTAGGATGAATCTACTACCGATTCCACTCTACGATATAAGCAGTAGTCTACTCGTATATGTTTTGGAGCCGCTTGGGGTCACCAGGGCGTTTCTAGATAATTTAAGTGGGTTTGAGAATAAGCTGAGAAAGTTCTTTAGGGAGAAGTCCCCATTTGGAGACGCTGGGTATTGGGTGCTTGGCTTGATACTATCGAAGAATAATATAAAGAAGTTTGTGGAGCTCGGAATGGAGGGTGGGAGTCACTTTATCGAGAAGAATTATATTAGCCAACGGGAACTCGGCAATTTGGTGGATGCTATAGAGCAAGATATTGCTGATATGGGTCAGGGGGCTCTCCAGACATTTAAGGCTAATAGGCGTAGGCTGAGTAGGTTGCTGGATATGCCTGTATCATTCAAGAGGATATATAAGGGGGTTATGGATACCGTTGCCGAGAACCTTGTTTCTAGGGATGGGAGAAGTGTTATTATTAGTATGGGTGGTTATGAGAAGAACCTCCCAGTTTATATGGCTATAGCTAATTTAATAGGTGAGGCTCTATGGTCGCGGCTCAATCAGCCGGATATGGAGGAGGTGGAGGAGACTAATAAGATAATTATAATGCTGGAGGAGGCGCATAAGTTCCTCGGGAGGGGTGTGAGTGAGTATAGCCCATTTGGACGGATTGCTAGGGAGATGAGGAAGAAGGGTGTTGTAGTGGCCCCCATAGATCAGAAGCCATATGAGCTTGACCCCGATGTCCTAAGCATGATATGGACATATATAGTGTTTGCATTGACGGATGATAGGGATATTGATGCTTCCCTGACTGGGATAGATAGGCCCTCCTTATATAGAAATATAGTGGCGTCACTCCGTAGGGGTGAGGCACTGGTATATGGTTATGGTGTTAGCTTCCCCGTTGTATTGAAGGTCCATGATTATTCAAGGATGTATAGGGAGCTGGGGGATATGGCTAGAGGTGGTGGAGAGCCCTCTATATTCGATGATGTACCCGGGTAGATAGGGATGCTTAGGCTGGTCCATGTCTCCGACTTCCACCTAGGGGTTGGTTTTAGGCAGCTGGTGGGGGATGATGTACCTGGATTCGTAAATAACCATATATTGGGTAATGTAAAAAGATCCGTTGACTATGCATTGGATAACGATGTAGACATCTACCTGGTTACAGGCGATATATTTAATAAGATGCTTTACTCACTTAACTATAGCCCATATCTACTGGAGTTGTTTAAACCTCTTGTCGATAGAGGCATATACGTTATTCTCATCGCTGGTAACCATGATGCTCCTAAGACGAGGGGTAAGCACAATGCTTTATACGTTATTAATAAACTAGGTGTAGATAGGATCGTATATATTGAGTCCCCAGATGAATCTGTGTTGACCGTGGATGTGGATGGCTATCGCGTAGGGTTCGTGGCTCTCCCATTCGTGAATATATTGAGAGATGCTGATAGAAAGATATCTAGGTTTATTAGGGAATCATATGATAAGATCAGGGATTCCGATGTTAAGATATTGGCTACTCATTTAGATGTGAGTGGGGCTAGATATAGTGAGTCTGACACTCTAGTTAGGAGCTTCTATATGCTTCCCTATAGGGTGAATCCCTCCTCTCTGCATCCTAACCTATTTGATTACGTTGCGCTCGGCCATATCCACCTCCATCAACAGGTGGGTGGATATCCCAACATGTGGTACGCTGGCTCCATCGATAGGGTTAACTTCGGTGAAGTTGGTCAGCCGAAGGGCTTCCTAAAGGTGGATATTGATGCTGGGGAGCCGGATATCGAGTTCTTGGAGACGGAGCCCCTTAATTTAATTAAAGTCGAAGACTTAGAGTTTAGACATAAATTCGATGTTAAAGATTTGGTTTCGTCGTTGGAGGGTGTGGCTGGCCTAAGAGGGTCGCTGGTTAAGATTGAGGCACGCTTTGATAGGGAGTCGTGGGATGATTATAGGTCTCTGTTCCCCAGGGTTAAGTTGGCTGTACTAGAGGAGTTAGGTGTTAGGGGCTTCGTTGTCGTTCCGAGCTATATCAACCCGGTGTCGGATGTGGAGATAGGTCCCATGATCTCACTTGATAGAAATTGGATTATGGAGAGGTTGCGGGACTATATTAACTCGATAAGGGATATTAAGCCTGAGGATAGGCGCCTCATGATTGAATATTCCACGAGGCTGATTATGGAGGAGTATGGTGATTAGAGTTGAGTATCCTTCTTAAGAGACTAGTTTTAAGGAATGTCGCTTCATATGGTACGAAGAATAATGAGGTTGATTTCGGTAGCCTGGGGTATCCAGTATATGTCTCTGGACCCAACGGAGCCGGTAAAACGACCTTCTTTGTTGATGGACTCTCCTTCGCGTTATTCGGCTCGGCATACGGTACTACGAGGAGGGCTGGGAGGCTCTTTATCAGAGCCGGGAGAAAGGTGGCTGGAGAGGTTTTACTGGAATTATTCCACGACGATAAGCTTATCTCGATAAGAAGATGGTATGATGGGAAGGGCTGGAGGGTTGAGATTAGGGGTTCGGAGGGTGGGCGGCTGAAATTAATAACGAATAGCGCATCTGAGGCGCATAGATATGTTGAGGAGCTTATAGGCCTTGACTACGATGGCTTCATAAATTCGGTTGTTGTTAGGCAGGGTGATGTATATTCATTTCTGGATGCCAAGCCGGCTGAGAGGAGGGAGATAATCCTAAATCTTCTTAATATAAATCTTCAGCGTGTAAGGGATAGGCTATCCACTATGATCAAGACAGAATCGGAACGCCTAAGAATAATTGATGAGCAGCTTCAGAGATTGGAGGGGCAGCTTGAATATGAGTCTGAAGACGATATAAAGGCTGAACTCGAAGAGGTTGAGAGGGAGATATCGGAGTGTTCCCATAAGATCGAGGAGTTGGATAAGCTCATTGAGTCGCTGGATATGGAGATCGGGGATGTATCTAGTCAGATTGGAAGCTACATGGGTAAGTTTGAGCAGTTAAACAACTTGAGGAGCCAAATATCAGAATATATTGATAGGCTAGCTATACCCGAGGATCTGGTTGACGAGGAAAAGATTAGAGATATTATTGAGCGTCTGGAGAGCCTAAGTAGGGTTATGGATGACTTATCTAAATTATCCAGTGAATTTGATAGATTGAGTAAAATTATGGAGAAGATATCTATACTCGATGAGTATATGTCTAGGGCTAGCGAGCTTGGGAAGAAGAGGGATAGTATTATAAGCCAGGCACTGGATACTGTTGGGTTGGAGCCTTCTAGAGACTCTATTGAGGGTGTCATTAGACGTATTGGTGAGTTGGAGGGTAGGTTATCTGAGGTTAAGGATAAAATCGTTTTACTTAGAGATCCTAAGATATCGGAGTGTCCCCTCTGTGGCCAGCCTATATCACCGGGCCATAGAAATGCCCTATTGGCGAGGCTTACTAAGGAAGCCGACGTGATTCAGGATGAGATTAGTAGACTACAGTCGATTAGGGATAGTCTTCAGGCGTTCATGGGGGAGCTGGATGAGCTGGATCAGGAGCTGCAGAGAATCAATGGATCTATCAATACTTTAAAGCTTGAATTGGCCGATGTAGATAGAGGTATGGTTGATAGGCAGTTGAAGGAGATTGATAGGATGAGGGTGGAGCTCGAGTCTAGGAGGGATGGTTTCTATAGGGATTTTGAGGAGACTGGGATAGCTCGGGATGCGGTTGAGCGTCTGCTGAAGAATATTGGATATTTACATAAATTGATGTCTAGTATAGAGACTGTATATAGACTGGGGAATGAATTGTCGATGGTTGATATTGAGGGGCTTCGGAGTAGGTTGGATGAGCTTGATAATAAAAGGAGGAAGGCTAGGGATGATAGGGGTGAGCTTAGTAAAAGGATTAGTGAGTTGCAGCTGAAGAGAGAAGGGTTGCTTAGGCAGATGGATCTCCTAAAAAATTATATGGAGCTTAGGGATAAGGCGGGTGAGCTGAGGGGGAGGCTAAGGATTCTAAGGTTATTGGATGAGTATGTATTTAAGGAGAGTAGGTTCCCACGTTTTCTCATGAGGAGTGTTGTTGAGGGGGTTTTGGAGGGGATGGTTAACAATGTTCTTAGGACGATATTTCCTAATGCATATGTTAGGCTCAAGGTCCCGCCTGATGCGAGGGGTGTAGAGGTTGACGTATATATAGATAATATACGTAGGGATGTGGCTACACTTAGCGGTGGTGAGAAGACCCTTATAGGCTTCGCGATACGCCTTGCTATCGGGTCATTGCTATCTGGTATGAGGGGTGGCACGTCGGTTGGCTTCCTCATAGTGGATGAGGGCTTCGGAGCTCTCGATGATGAGAATAGGGATTTGGTTGCTAATGCTATTGGGAATCTTGTGGACTCAGGCCTATATAGGCAGGTTATTGTGATTTCCCATGAGGCGGATTTGATGAACCACCCAGTATTCAAATCTTATATATATGTGTCTAAGGCGGATGGTGTGAGTAATATAAAGATAAGTTAAATAGATACTGATTTAATTGAATATTTATCCATCTAGATGGTCTAAGGTGGCTATTGGATGGCTGAAGACTATGATGTGATAGTTGTTGGGGCTGGGCCTGGTGGTATACCAGCCGCTATCGGTGCATCTAGGTATGGGGCCAAAACTCTTTTGCTGGAGAAGAATGAGGTTATTATGGCTAAGAAGCCTTGTGGTGAGGCTACCAGTTTAGGTACGTTTAGGGATATGGGTATCGAGCCAAAGCCATATATAGTTCTCCATAAGGTCATTCCTAGGGTCTATGCACCCAATGGGAAGGCGATAGATATCGATACAGCCCCTACATTCTCAATTAATAAAACCATGTATCTCCAGGAGCTTGCTCTTAAGGCGGCTGAGGAGGGTGCGGAGATACATGTTAGGGAGGAGGTTAGGCGGGTGGCTAGGAAGGATAATTTTATGTATGTGGAGACCAATCGCGGTTTGTATCGGGCAAAGGTAGTTATTGGGGCGGATGGCTACAATTCAACTGTAGCTAAGTCGCTTGGGATCAGGGAGAAGTCGGAGCCGATCCCGACCGTCATCTATTTAATGGTTAATGTTAAGCTTGAGGATTCTGAGTCGGCGCGGTTCTATTTGGGGAGGGAGGTTGCGCCTGGGGGCTATGCATGGATCTTCCCGAAGGGAGAGAAGGTTGCGGAGGTCGGGGTG
>WAMZ01000065.1 GCA_015522055.1 Candidatus Geothermarchaeota archaeon | reverse complement strand
CCATATGGTCGAGGTGGGTATGGGTCAATATTATATATTTAAGTTGGCTCTCGCCTACCCCAAGCTGATCCAATTGTTTTATAATTTCATTTGTGGTTGCTCCATAGCCTGTGTCTATTAATGCATATTCGTCATTTGACCTTACTACGTAGGACGCTATTGCCTCCCTATATCCACCCCATTTAGTGTCGAGAATATATATATTCTCGTCTAGCCACATACTATTCCCCACTATAGATATACACTAAAAATTAATTAGCTTTGGATATATAATATTTATAGATTGGACTTAATTTATAAAAATTAGGTCCGAGGTTTATAAAATGTATCGATTTAGGTTTCATGGTAGAGGGGGGCAGGGCATCAAGACTGCTAGTAGAATATTTGGGACGGCTGCCTTCCTAGAAGGCTTCAATGCCCAGGATTTCCCTATGTATGGTCCAGAGCGTAGGGGTGCTCCTGTAGCCGCTTATGTACGTATTTCTAGGGAGCCGATAGTCAGTAGGGGTTATATTAATAACCCGGATGTGGTCATCGTTGGTGATGAGACCCTTCTCTTCGACCCGATTGCCGATCCGTTGAGGGGTTTTGGTGGAGGGGTTCTATTTGTAAATACTCCTTCTACCCCAAGGATAGAGCTGGATGGGCATGTGGTGACGCTGGATATTACTGGTTTGGCTTTGGAGTATATTGGTAGGACTAGTGCGATAAGCGCTGGGGTGGGGGCTGTTGCCTCGAAGATAGCTGGTTTCACTAAGTCCAATACACTTGATGCAGTTGCCATGGAGCTGGAGGAGATCGGTGTACCTGGGGAACTTATTGATAAGAATCTCAAGCTTGCTGAGGTGTCATATGATAGTGTTCCATCATTTGACTTGGAATCCCTTCCATCCATTGAGCGTAGCGACTTCGTGGATATGGGTGTGGTCCAGGTTAGGCTTGACGATGGATATATTGGGGTTGCGACTATAGCCAATCTAGGCAATACCGCGATTAGGAAGACGGGTAATTGGAGGATATTGAAGCCGATTATAGATATGGATAAGTGTACAGGATGTAAGATTTGCTTCGCATACTGTCCAGATGTTAGTATCTATATGGGTGATGACGGGAAGGCGCATATAAATTATGACTACTGCAAGGGATGCCTAATATGTTCGTCTGTATGCCCGTTCAAGGCTATTACGATGGTTAGGGAGGTGAAGACGTTATAATGAGTAGCCGTGGTATGATGCTCACCGGCAATGCGGCCGCCGCCTGGGGTGCTAGGGTCTCAGATATCGACTATGTAGCTGCGTATCCAATAACACCTCAGAGTGAGATTGTGGAGCTCCTCTCTAAGTGGGTTGCATCGGGTGAGTTGAAGGCCAAGTTCGTTGAGTATGAGTCTGAGCATTCGATGATCGCTGGGGCTGGGGCTGCATCCTTGGCTGGGGCTAGGGCCTTTACAGCTACGAGTAGCCAGGGATTAGCCTATGGTTTTGAGAATCTATTTGCAGTGAGTGGTTGGAGGGCGCCGATGGTAATGGTTAATGTATCAAGGGGCCTGGGTATGCCGATGACGCTCCAGGTTGATAATACTGATGTATTCTCAGCTAGGGATACTGGATGGCTCCAGCTCCATGCCGAGACATGCCAGGAGATACTCGATTTTATAATCTTGGCATATAGATGGGGTGAGGATGAGAGAATCCTCCTCCCAGTAATTGTTAATATGGATGGTTTCTTCCTGTCATTCACTAGGGAGCCGGTCTATATCCCTAGTCAGGAGGAGGTTGCCGATTTCCTGCCGCCTTATGAGCCTCCCCATGGAATAGCCTTCTCACCCGAGGAGCTTGCATATGCACCTACTATTATACTCGGCCATTCCTACTCATACTTTAGGTATCAGATGCACCTAGCTGCGTTGAAGGCTAAGGAGGTCTTCTATGAGATAGCCCGTGAGTTTGGCGAGAGGTTTGGGAGGTATTATGGGCCGATAGAGAAGTATATGCTTGATGATGCTGATATAGCCATAGTCTCCATGAATTCATTTACCTCAATTCTTAAGGGGGCTGTTAAGAGGCTTAGGGAGGAGGGTTATAGGGTTGGTGTATTGAAGATTAATATGTTTAGGCCTTTCCCAAATGAGGAGGTTGCCGATGCGTTGAGTGGTGTTGAGGGTGTCGCTGTGTTCGACTTAAATCTATCGACTGGGGCTGGTGGTATTATATATCCAGAGCTATTGAGGAGTATTTATCATATGGAGAGCCGCCCGAGGGTTGTGCTTGATTTTGTGGGTGGTTTGGGTGGGAAGGAGTTGACCTATGGTGAGATCAGGTTTATGGTGAGGAAGGTTGTGGAGGCTATGAGGGGTGAGGCCGAGCCCACTCCATATCCATACCTACTATTTACTGAGGAGGATGTCCAGAGGCTGGCTGCGGATATGGAGATCGCTGGTAAGAAGTGGGGTGGTTTTTGATGAGTAGGTATCGTGGGGTTAGGGATATCCCTGATGAGGAGTATGTTGCACCCGGCTCTGCTCTATGTGCAGGATGTGCCGCCGAGATAATTGCTAGGCATATGCTTAAGGTACTGGGTAGGGATACCATCATGGTTAATGTCCCCGGGTGCTATGCTATATCAACATTATTCCCATATACGGCTGTGAAGGTTCCATTTGTATTTGGGGTCTTCGGTGGTGGTGCGGCGGTCGCACAAGGTATTAGGGATGGCCTGGATATACTTAGGGAGAAGCGTGGGATAAATAATGAACGTGTCAACTATAAGGTTGTCGTGTACGTTGGGGATGGGGCGGCCTACGACATCGGCTTCCAGTCTACATCCGCTGCTATACACCGTGGCCTAGACTTCTATTTCGTATGCTACGATAACGAGGCCTATGGGAATACTGGTTTCCAGTTATCTGGAGCCACTCCATATGCATCGAGGACATCCACATCCGAGCCTGTTGGCGACTCGATAGGGAATGAGTATAGGAAGAAGGATATATTCGAGATCTGGAGGGCCCATGGGGCACCATATGTAGCCACGATATCTGTATCCCATATTACCGACATGTTGAATAAATTTGAGAAGGCCAAGGAGTTTAGGGGGCCCAAGTTATTCGTGGCTCTCAGTATATGCCCCACTGGATGGGGGGCCTCGGAGGAGGAGACAATTAGGATCGCGAGGCTGGCGGTTGAGACTGGTATGTGGCCACTGAAGGAGGCTGTCTATGGGGAGGTTAGGCATACATTTATACCTAGGAGGTTGAAGCCTGTCGAGGAGTATTTGAAGACCCAGAGGAGATTCCGCCATTTATTTAAGCCTGTTAGGCGGGAGGAGGAGATTAGGCGTATCCAGGAGGCGGTTGAGGAGTATTGGAGGAGAGTTAGGGAGTCGGAAGCAGGGGGATAGGTGGTATTTCAGTATTCTAGTCCGACCTCAACCCTAGCTGGGCCGGAGGGTCTCATTAAATACAGTTCTACACTGCCCCTCTCGATGGAGTCCTCGATAGTCCTCCTCAAGTCTCTAGCGGTTTTTAGCTTCCTCCCATTCGCCTCTAGGATTATATCTCCCTCCCTAATGCCACTATAATATGCTGGTGAACCATATTGTACCCTGACTACTAGGAGTCCTTCATCGGTTGGCAATCCATACATGGTCTTGAGCTGCGGATTTATCGCGACTATATACACCCCTATCCTTGGATGTATAGGCCTTCCATACTTAGCTAGCATCGTTAGGAACCTCTTAACGGAGTTTATTGGTATTGCGAAGCTTATGCCCTGGGCATAGGGTATCATAGCTGTAGTTACTCCAACTACCTCACCGTCCAGGTTGATCAGGGGTCCACCACTGTTCCCCGGGTTTATAGCAGCATCTGTTTGGATGAGGTCCTCCAAGATGATACCCTCCCCCTCTATATTTCTACCGGTTGCACTTACAACCCCCATGGTTACATTGGGGCCAGGAAGTCCAAGTGGACTACCTATAGCCAATACAATCTCACCAACCCTAATCCTATCTGAGTCCCCCAACTTTAAGGGGGTTGTCTCGGCATCAATTTTTAGGAGGGCTAGGTCAACCATCGGGTCAGAGCTAACCACACTCGACATATACTTCTTTCCATCGGGTGTTATCACCGTGACCCTCGACATGCCCCTAACTACATGGTTATTAGTAATTATATATCCATTGCTACTGATTATGAATCCCGAGCCAACCCCCCTGACAGGCGTTGGTCTAAAGAAGTTGTCAACACTCACTCTCGTAGTAACTATGCTAACAACACCATCCTTAATCGTGTTCACCAATTCAACAATCTGGTTCGACAAGTCCGATAATCTCAACCATATTCACCCTCATAGATATATGGGTGGGGTCATCATTGGAGTCATTCTTCATCAATCCATCCGTACTTAAAGGACTAATCATCCCCCACACAAAATTATTGGAACAAAATATAAAATTAAAGAAATATCTGGATATATTAACACTTAAAGAGCAATTATTAACCCAATTAATATTGAATAAAATTGACAGTCAAACAATAAAAAATATAAATGAAAATCCAACTAAAATATAGATATAATATATAATAT
>WAMZ01000064.1 GCA_015522055.1 Candidatus Geothermarchaeota archaeon | reverse complement strand
GGGTGGGTAGGGGGGTCTATAGAGTTGTGCATCCCTATGTATATATACTGAATAGGGTTGGTGGGGGGTGGAGGGAGCGGATCGATCCTAGATATAGATTGTTGGTGGATGTTCTGGTCTCAGGTTTGGTGGATCTCTTCATGGATAGGCTTGTATCTATAGTTTTATTCGGTTCATTGGCTAGGGGTAGTGTTCATAGATTTAGCGATGTAGACCTATTGGTTATAGCCGATGGCCTCCCCAAGAAGTATGGTTTGCGTGTTAAGATGCTCAAACCGATACTCGATAAATTGACTCCCTATAGAATTAAGTTATGGAGGCAGCATGGGATATATCCTAACATAGATATAATAATTTTGGATAGAGCTGAAGGGGCTGTGAATCATCCTTTCTACCTGGACTTGGTTACAGATGCGGTAATAATTTATGATAGGGAGGGCTTTATCGAGAATAGGATAAGGAGGCTCCGTGAGAAACTCCTAGAGATTGGCGCCATGAAGGTTGAGAGGCCTGACGGGAGGTATTACTGGGTCCTCAAGCCAGGCCTCAGATGGGGTGAGGTCCTAGAGTTATGAGGATGGATAGACTGGCGCTCGATTACCTTAGGAGGGCAGGGTCTAGACTTATAGATGCAGAATCCGCCTTTAAACGTGGGGATTATCCAGAGATAGTTAGATACTCCCAGGAGGCTGTTGAACTTTCTCTAAAGGCTGTGCTGAGAATTCTGGGTATAGAGTATCCTAAGGTTCACGAAGTTAGTGACATCCTACTCCTCTATAGGGATAACTATCCTGAGTGGTTCTCGGCTAATCTAGACCGTATCATGGAGATTAGTAAGGAGCTTGCACTTAAGAGGGCCCCAGCCATGTATGGAATCGAGGCGTCCGGCAAAACCCCGAGCGACTTATTTGACGAGGATGACGCTGAGGAGGCGCTCAAATCAGGTAGGTATGTACATGATTTATGTAGGAAGTTTATTGAGGAGTTTATAGAAGCTTCGGATAAGGATTAGTGTATCGATTTTAGTATCATCCTATTGGGTTATGAGTCTAATTAATTTTTCCAATGCTCTGGGGTAGTCGTCGTCAGATTTTAATGTGTATAGAATTTCTCCCTCGATTCTAGATATTGGATAGTTTTCACCGACTATTATTTTCTTTATTCTATTATCGGCTGCCAATATATGACTGAATCCCTCCATCAGAACTACATCGACTTCCCCAGCTATTAGTTTGATCACCCTATATATGTCTGGGTATGCCTCCAAAGCTATATTGAGGTATAGTCTTTTGTCGGAGACCGCTGAGACGGCTTTGGCCCCGCTCCTCAGATATCTCCATGTATCCTTCCCCTCTATATCTACTTGGAAGTCGCCGTGGTGGACATGCTTGATGACGCCCACTTTCCACCCTCTTTTGGTTAGCTCTTTAACTACGTATTCTATGAATCGTGTCTTACCGCTATCTTTGAAACCGAATATTGCTACGACTGGTTTAACCATGTTAATCAACATACTTTATCTTATATATAGATTTGTTTGAGAATAGCCTGACCTCTATCTCATCTCCAATATTATATTCTCTGTCTGGCTCCATAAGTATTAGGCCCGCCCCCTCTGTCAAGAGTGTCAGTAGCGTTGACCCACCTAGCCTCCTATGGTGGGGTATTACCATCAACTCCCCATTCATACCTCTCTCGATCGATACCGTCCTAACTGTATGTTTGCCAGGCCTTTGATCAGGCTTCACCTTAAATACCCCTTTTACATGTGGGAGGGTATCTATACCGTCGTAGTAAACATGTTTAATGTATGGGTAGAATATGTAGTATAGGCATGCCACGGCTGAGCCTATATGCCCTGGTACGAGGAAGACCGGCCTATCCCTAACGATATATATTCCTGATACCTTCCCAGGGCTTAATGTCGTTCCGTGGAATATCGGCTCTCCAACCCTCGTTAATGCTGGCCCTGTCTTATCATTTAGGCCTATGGATGCCCCTCCAATCAAGAGTATTGCGTCGAAATCATGGGCGACTGCATCCACCACCGTTGATATATGTTCGGGGTCGTCGCTCAAAATCCCTAGGTACCTCGTCTCACACCCCATCTCTCTAGCCATGTATGAGATGGCGAATCTATAGTTGTCCGGGTATGCCGCACCCTCCTTCATCATATCCCTAAGCTCGTCGCCAACCGAGAAAATTGCTATGAAAGGTTTTCGGAATACCTTGATCCTCGTATATCCTATCTCGGTCAAAAGTGTTATATCCTGCCCTTCCAATAGCTTACCCTTCCTTAGAATGAGGTCGCCCTTCCGAAGGTCCTCACCCTTATGCACGATGTCGGAGCCTGGTTTAACGGCCTTCCTCACAACTACATAGTCGCCTTCTACCCTTGTAAGCTCGCTTCTCACCAATGTATCTGCGCCATCTGGGATGGGGGAGTTGGCTGAGACGTAGGCTGCCTCACCGGGATTTATTTTGATGCCCTCCTCATCTCCATCCCTTAGAATCTTGGCTACGATCCTCAGTTTTACAGGTCTGCTGGGGGAGGCGTGGGATATATCATTGAAACTTACTGCGTATCCATCGTAGAAGGCGATATCTTTCCTAGGTAAATCGATATCTGCGTATATATCCTCATAGAGCCTTTCGCCAACACCTTTAGCGACACTAATCTCGATATATCTACTCTCGGGCTTGAAGACATCTTGAATCAATTTATGAAATTCTTTGTAGTTAATACCCTTCAACTTAAATTTTGTCATCTAAACCACACTGATAGTGGTGAAAACTATATTGATATATGAAAAATACGAAACCATATATAAGTATCCTCCCTAATACGTTAGTATCTTCCATTTGGATTACCTTTCTAATAATCTAAAGATTAATATTTAGGGATTCCCTCGGATTAATCTCTCATAAACAATTTTACCATCCACGATGGTCATCCAGACCCTTGCATCAAGTAAGTCCTCTATATCACTTATCCTTCTATCCAATATAATCAGATCGGCATATTTCCCTTGTTCTATGGAGCCGATTTTATCCTCATCATGCCCGGCATAAGCGGCGTTTATCGAATACATCTTTATGGCATCGGATAAGCCTACCGATTCACTCTTACTGAACCTATATAGCTTGTTGGAAGGGCCTCCCCTTGATACCGCTAAATATATACCTATTAGTGGCTCTGCTTCATCGACGGGGGCGTCGGAGCCCGCGCAAAGCATAATACCATTATTCAACAATGTCCTGAAGTTATATACGTGTTTGACTCGTTCAACACCTAGTCTCTCGGGTAACCAGAAGTCTGCCTTGATGAATCCAGGTTGGGTCGAGATTACCACACCGAGTTTCGATGCCTTCTCCACGAGGTCTGGGGGCATTAGGCTGCCATGCTCAATTCTATGTCTATACTGCCTGGTGTTCTTTGGCCCTAGTGCTCTCTCCATCGCCGACAAAATAGTTTCTATAGCTAAGTCCCCAATACCATGTATAGCCAACTGCATTCCATTTGAAGCAACCTCATCAATTAATGCGCATAGCTCATCGGTGGTATATATTAACTTGCCAGATGTGTCTCTCTTGTCGCTATATGGTTCTCTTAGCGCCGCTGTCCTACCTCCGAAGCTCCCATCAGCAAATATCTTGACGCCATTGATCCTAATCCATTCACCGTCTAGTGAACGCCCAAATCTTTCTAAAACATCTCTATAGAATCTTTGGTCAACATATATCCTAACCCTAATCTTAAGTCTCCCACTCTTGTGTAGACTATTTAAAGCCTCGATTTCCTCCGGTAGAGCCGACATAAAGTGTACGGATGTAACCCCCTTCTCAAGGCATTTATTTATAGCTCTCTCCGCCGCATCCATCAATTCCCTGTGGGTCGGTCTAGGTATAACCCTTCTAACCAGTTCTATAGCGTTCTCCTTAAGTATTCCCGTTGGATAGCCATCGCTGTCTCGGTCAATAATTCCGCCGGGTGGATCCTTGGTGTCCTGATCTATCCCCGCCATCTTTAATGCTAAGGTGTTCGCCAATGCTATATGGCCACATATACGGATAAGTAGAACCGGGTTCCTTGGGGCCACATGATCTATATCATGCCTATTTGGGTATCTTCCTTCCTTGAACCTCTCCTGGTCCCAGCCTCTCCCTATTATCCATTCCCCGGGTCTCCTTTTGCTAACCTCCTTACGGATGAGTTCTTTCATCGAGTCTATTGAGTCGACATTCCTCAAGTCTATATACTGCATGGATAATCCATAAGGAATTAGGTGGATATGGCTATCGATCAAGCCAGGTAATACAGTCCTGCCCAATGCGTCGATGACAAACGTATCTCTGTAAATATATGGTTCGACGGCCTCTCCTTCGCCTACGTATATTATCTTCCCACCTTTTATAGCTATGGCTCCATAAAGCCTATGCATGGAGGGGCCATAGAATATGTCGGCTCTTAGTATAACAATATCTGCATAATTCTTCTCCATGGCATAACCACCAGCTACTATAGATTTATCGCCTTAGTTTAATAATGACGGCCACCACCAATACTACTATAGACAAGGCTGCGACTAATAATGGGACTATGGGGAAGCCTGGAGTGGGTTCCTCAATACCCTCCCCTTCTCCTGCTCCACCGCCCCCGGGTGGTTGTTGTTCCCCTCCCGGCACACCAGTGGCCTCTACAGTTACCGATATTTCTTGGGAATTATCGGTCTCATCCGTCTCCTCAATCATGTTTAGTGGGTCTATGATGAATTTAATGCTGTGATCCCCAGCTACTGCATCCCAGGTATATGTAAGCATATGTATACCGTCCTCATCTATTCTTATCGTTGATACCTCAACCGAGTCTATATAGAGCTTGACTATGGGTGTTCTCTCCATCAACATGGACAAGATGGACAGATTGGTGATCTCTACATACATCTTGATTGTAACCATCTCATTCTCGGTTGGCTGGCTGGGCTCAACCTCTATATTTAGGGCCTTCATATTCGGCATTACCTTATCCAATAATATATTATCTTCCAACCCGGCCACAGCCCCCTCAGCCACAACCTTGTAAAATGTTATTATCAAGTTATTATTGACTATAAAGGTTCTCCTCATGCTATCTCTGTTGTCGATAACGATGGGGTATATGTAGCTCCGTATCTCGTTGCCAGTTATAGAAATTAATGATTTACCATTGTATATCTCTTTTCTCTCCATGTTCTCCTCCGGCCTATAAGCAGATGTCCCAACACCTATCGCCATGATTGGGCCATATCCGTCTCGATAATATAGTCTCCACTCAGTAGGCTTGGGCCCAAGGAAGAAATTATTCTTTATACTTAGATTCCCGTAATTACCTATGGCGTCTGGGAAGGCGGTCGATATACCATTTAGAACATGTATAAACCTATTTGACTCTATATTTACATCGGTTGTACTCTCGAGTTCTATAGCGGCGCCCCTAGCCTTCCCTATATTGGATAGGGGTACACTATAGAGATTCGGCTCAGAGATATATCCACCTTCATCTATATAGTATCCGTCGGCAATATGTCTAAAG